>CAZXHW010000162.1:0-11706 GCA_964639915.1 uncultured Heliomicrobium sp. | reverse complement strand
GACGCGCTGGTTTGGCGAACGCTGGGCGCAATTGACCAGTCACTGGAAACCATTGATGCCGCCGACCCAATGCAGGCGTTGAAAGCCATCGAACAATTCGCCGTCGAATGTTCGATCATCAAAGTTTGGACCAGCGAAGCTTTGGCTCTGGTCACTGATGAAACCGTTCAGGTTTACGGCGGGTACGGGTATTCCAAAGATTATCCGGCGGAACGCGCGTATCGCGACGCGCGCATCACGCGCATTTACGAAGGCACAAACGAAATCAATCGGATGATCATCCCGACTCGTTTGCTGAAAGGTTCGGCCAAAGATCGTTTGCCGAACCTGCACGAAGAAATTAGCGACATTCTGGATCGAACGATCACTGATCCCGGCGGCGAAGGTTTGGTCTTTGTTTACCGCTCGCTGAAAAACGTCAAAGAGATGGCGAAGCTGGCATTGGCTGCCATCGCCGAAAATCTGGGCGATAAGTTTAGCGAAGAGCAGGAAGTTGTCGCCCTGGCAGCCGACATCGTTATTGAAGCCTACACCATCGAAAGCGCCTTACTAAGAACGGAAAAGCTGATTGCTGCCAAAGGCCGCGAGCAATGTTCGCTGGCGATTGATTTGACTTGCACGTATGCCAGCGATGCCGTTGACCGGGTCGCCGTCGCAGCAAGCAATCTTGCCGCCGGATTGAACGAACCGAAAAAACTTCGCGACGCATTTGAACGGCTATCCATTCATCGCCCTGTCAACACCATCGCTGCGCGTCGCCGCATTGCCGATGCCATGATCGAAGCCAATCGGTATTTATGGTGAGTCTGAAAATCGTTCGAGGAAGCGGGTATGCAGATTTCCAGCGACGAAGCCATACAGGAAAATCTTTTGCGGAACGGTTCGCCGCGCTTGGAACTGGATGCCTTCTTCGATCTGGCTGTGCGGTTGACGGTATCGCTGGCGGAATTGCACGGGCAAACCGCTCGCGGGAATGCGCCGCTTCAAAGTTTTCTTGCCTCTCTCCTTGGCAACGGAAATCCTGAAACATCAGCGCCGCTGTTTCGCGGCAATTCGCTGACGTATCTGTCGCCGGAACAAACCGGACGCATGAATCGCGCAGTGGATTACCGGTCAGATTTTTATTCGCTCGGTGTGATGTTTTATGAACTTCTGACCGGCGCGCCGCCTTTTGTTTCTGAAGATTCACTGGAATTGATTCATTGGCACATTGCCAAAACTCCATCATCGCCCGCCGAACTTGATCCAAAGATTCCCGAACCGCTTTCACAACTGGTCATGAAGCTGTTGGCCAAGACAGCGGAAGATCGTTACCAAAGCGCAGCAGGATTGAAAGCCGACCTGGAACGTTGCGCCAGCGCGTGGGCGGAGCGGCGTTCGGTTGCTCCTTTTCCGCTTGGCGAACGCGATTTCCCAGATCGTTTTTTGATTTCCCAGCGGTTATACGGCAGAGAACCGGAAGTTGAACGCCTGCTGAGCGCTTTTGATGACGCCTGCGAAGGCCGCGTGAAAGCGGGAACGATGCTATTGGTCACAGGGTATTCCGGCATTGGCAAAACTTCGCTGATTCAGGAACTCTACAAACCTATCGTTCGGCAAAAGGGGTATTTCATTTCCGGCAAGTTCGATCAGGTGGTTCGTACCAATCCGTTCGGTGCGCTGATTCAGGCCTTTCGCGGATTGGTTCGCCAACTGCTTACCGAAAGCGAAGAGCGATTGAAAGTGTGGCGCGCTGATTTAGCCGAAGCCTTGGGGGCGAATGGCGGTGTGCTGGCCGAAGTCATGCCGGAAATCGAATTGATTCTTGGTAAACAGCCCCCGGTTCCCGCTGTCGGGCCAACAGAAGCGCAGAATCGCTTTCAGATGGTTTTTCAAAATTTTGTGGCGACGATTGCACGCCGGGAACACCCGCTGGTGATTTTCCTGGACGATTTGCAGTGGGCGGATTCGGCCACGTTGAGTTTGCTGCAACCGTTGTTGACCACCAAGGACATTCGCGCTTTGTTTTTGATCGGCGCCTACCGTGACAGCGAAGTGGATGCTGGTCATCCTTTGACGCGCGTATTGGGCGAACTGGAAATCGCCGGAGCCGAGCTTCATAAAGTCGTGTTGGGGCCGCTGCGGCTGGCGGATTTGACGCTGCTGGTTCGCGACAGCTTGCGGGGTTCAGTGGCGGAGGCCGAACCGCTGGCGCGCTTGGTGTTGGAGAAAACCGACGGCAATCCATTTTTCGTCATCCAGTTTTTGAAGGTGCTGGAACAGGAAGAGTTTTTGAAATTCGATTCGGAGCAGGCGCGCTGGGTCTATCAGATCGAAGCCATCGCTCGCGCACCGCTGACTGACAATGTCGTTGATTTGATGACGAAGAAAATCCAGCGGCTTCCTGAACGCACGCAACGCGCGTTGACGCTGGCGGCCTGCATCGGCAATCAATTTGACCTCGGTACTTTGGCAGTCGTCAGCGAACAAACCGAAAAGGCCACAGAAGCAGATTTGCAGCAGGCAATTCGCGAAGGCTTGCTTATTCTTCAATCGGAAACCGACTCCCAACTCCCAACTCATAACTCGTACGTCTTTTTGCATGACAGAGTGCAACAGGCAGCGTATGCGTTAATTTCCGAAGCCTGGAAAAAGCCTGTCCATTTGGCAGTGGGCCGCTTGTTGTCTGGTAGCCAGCAGTCCGAAGAGAAGCTGTTCGACATTGCTCACCATTTGAATCTGGCCAGCGATTTGATCAATGACAAGATCGAGCGTCTGGCACTGGCTCGGCTGAACCTGAACGCGGGGCTGAAAGCCAAATCTTCCACAGCGCACGCGGCAGCGCTGGAATACTTGCAAGCTGGGCTGAGCCTGCTTGGTGAAAGCAGTTGGAATTCGCATTACGAGCTCAGCTTCGCGCTGCATCTGGAAGCCGCCGAGTGCCGTTACTTATGCGGCGATTTTGAACAAGCTGAAGGCGAAATCGAATTGGTACTGGCGCGCGCCGCGAACAATCCGGACAAGGCGAAGGCTTATCGGTTGCGGATGGTTCAGTGTGAAAACGTTTCTCGCTACGCCGACGCCCTGGCCAATGCACGCGAAGCTCTGGCGCTGTTCGGGGTCACGTTCCCGGATTCGGATCGGGAAAAGCAGGCAGCCCTGGACAAGGAGGTCAATTCCATTCAATCGCTGCTGGGCGAACGCGGTATTGAATCGTTGATTGAACTGCCTACGATGACCGATCCGGATGTTCGTATGGTGTTGAATATCCTGACGACCATCTGGTCTTCGACATACATTCTGGGCGATGCGATTCTGGCGCGATTGATTTCTGCCACAATGGTGCGGCTGTCGTTGACGCACGGTAATGCCGAAGAATCCGCTTACGGATACGTTACACACGCCATCACGGTCGGGCCAGTCTTGCAGGATTACGAATCGGCTTATCAATTTGGCAGGCTGGCGTTGGCCGTCAACGAAAAGTTCAATGATTCCGGGTTACGGGCAAAAATTCACCAGCAGGTTCACGCACACGTCAATTTGTGGCGAAAGCCTATGAGCGATTGTGTCGCGCACGCCAGGGAAGCCTGCCGCAGCGGATTGGAGAGCGGCGACTTTCTCTATGCAGCTTATGGAGCAGGCACCGAAGCATGGCCAGCGATGTTGGCGACGCAGAACCTGGAACAGTTTGTCCGCGATCTTTCGCCGAATCTGGCGCTGATCAAAAAACTGAAGATCTCCGGCTTTGCGGATTCACTGAAACTTTTCATCAACTGGGCGAAGGTGCTTGGCGGAGACACAGTGTCGCCGTTGTCGCTTTCGGATGAAGAGTTTGATGAAGACGCGTACGTTGAAGCCTATCGCGGCAACCCGTTTTTCACGATGTTTCATGCCGTCGTCAAACTTCAGCTTGCCTATCTGTTTGGTGAATCCGAACAGGCAAAAGAAGCGGCACGGATTGGCCATCAAAATTCTCACCACTTGTCAGGGACGATTTGGCCGGTTGAGTTTGCCTTTTGGAATGCGCTGGCGCTTGCTAGCGATGCCAGAAGTCTGGAACTTGAAGCTGCGAGATTGGAAATTGAACAAGCGCAAAAGTCGCTGGAAGTATTGGCGGCCAGTTGTCCGGAGAATTTTTTGTGCAAGTCGCTGTTGCTGGCGGCGGAAAGCGAGCGGTTGAAGGCCGACGAGCATTCTAGGTTGGCGGCGATGGAATTTTACGAACGCGCGATTGCTTACGCCGCCGAAACCAAAACCTTGCAGCATCAGGCATTAGCCAACGAACTTTATGCGCGATTCTGGCTGGGCCGAAAGCAGTCAAAGATTGCAACAGTCTTTTTCGCAACAGCCCGCGATCATTACGCGCAGTGGGGGGCAGCAGCAAAAGTTGCCGATCTGGAACGCAAGCATCCTGATTTATTCAGTCAGGCGATCAGCCCGGAAATCTCAAAACCGGTCGAGTTTATGGCAACAGAAGATTCAGCAATTACGCTGGATTTTTTGACCGTCATGAAGGCTGCGCGAGCCATTGCTGGCGAAATCGAACTGGACAAGCTGCTCGGCAAATTGATGCGCATCGTCATTGAAAATGCCGGAGCCGAACGCGGCTACTTGATTCTGGAACAAGACGATGAACCTCACATCCGCGCCGAAGGTTCGCTGGATTCCAGCCAAGTCAAACACAGCGGCGCGACCCCGCTGTCTCAATCGCGGAACTTGCCAGTCAACATCGTCAACTACGTGCGGCGAACTCAGGAAAATGTCGTTCTGGCAGATGCCGTCAGCGACGACCGTTTTGCGGGTGATTCTTACGTTGCGCGTCGCCGCCCGCGCTCGGTTCTTTGCATTCCGGTAATGGATCAGGGGCGGCTGCTCGGAGTTTTATATCTGGAAAACAATCAGGCGGCAGGCGTGTTTACGCCGGAGCGAATTTTGATTTGCCAGATGCTGTCCGCCCAGGCGGCCATTTCGCTGGATAACGCGCGGCTGTACAGCGAAACAAAACGCGCAGAACAAATTCTTCGCTCGATTACCGAGGGCACTGCGGCAGTCACCGGCAATGATTTCTTTGCTTCGCTGGTTCGCCATTTGGCCGCCACGCTCAATGTTAGCTACGCGTTTCTGACCCAATGCCGAGGCGATCAAAAAACGCACGCGCGCACGCTGGCTTTCTGGATGAAAGACAAAATGTCCGACAACGTCGAATACGACATTTCTCAAACGCCTTGTAAACGCGTGCTGGAAGGCGAAATTTGCCATTATCCAATGGGCCTTCAGCAGCATTTTCCCAACGACCGCGATCTGGTTGATTTGCAGGCCGAAAGTTACCTGGGAGTTCCGTTGCGCAATTTTTACGGCGCGGTCATCGGTCATTTGGCTGTGCTGGATGAAAAGCCATTGCCGGAAGTGAAGCAGTATGAATCGTTGCTGCGAATTTTTGCGGCGCGCGCCGGAGCTGAGCTGGAACGGCAGTTTGCTGAAGATGAGTTGCGCCGTGCAATGGCCGAAGTCGAGCGGTTGAAAAATCGGCTGGATGCGGAAAACGCTTACTTGCAGGAAGAGATTCGCCAGCAGCATAACTTTGAAGAAATCGTCGGCGGCAGCCCTGCGTTACTCGGCGTATTGCGTCAGGTGGAACTGGTTGCGCCGACTGATTCTACGGTGCTGATTCTGGGCGAAACCGGAACCGGTAAGGAATTGATCGCTCGCGCGGTTCATAACCGCAGCCCTCGGCGCAATCGCCCACTGGTCAAAGTCAATTGCGGAGCGATTTCGGCCGGACTTGTTGAAAGCGAATTGTTCGGCCACGTCAAAGGAGCGTTCACTGGCGCCAGCGATAAACGTGTTGGACGTTTCGAGCTTGCCGATGGCGGCACAATCTTTTTGGATGAGGTCGGCGAACTGCCGCCGGAAACACAGGTCAAACTGCTGCGCGTGCTGCAAGAGCAGGAATTCGAGCCTGTTGGCAGCAGCCGAACGCATCGCGTCAACGTTCGCATCATTGCCGCCACCAATCGCAATCTGGAAGACGCCGTGCGCGAAGGCCGATTCCGATCTGACCTGTTTTACCGGCTGAATGTTTTGCCGCTGACGTTGCCCTCGCTGCGGGAGAGGCAAGATGACATACCGCAATTAGCGCTATTCTTTTTGACGCGGTTCGCTCGAAAGTTCGGCAAACAAATTGAAGGCATTTCGCAGGAAACCATGGAATTGCTGATGAACTATCCCTGGCCGGGCAATATCCGCGAACTGCAAAACATCATTGAACGCGGTGCGGTTCTGGCAACCGGCAAACTGCTGACGCTGGACCGCGATCTGTTCCAGGCTTCGGCTGGCGGGGCGGTTGTGACAACCACGAAACGCGAAACTCCGCCGCAGACTTCAACTCAGCCAGCGCAAGCTGAACCAATGGCCATTGATGACATTCAGCGTCGCCACATTCTGACCGTGCTTGAACAAACCGGCTGGGTCATCGAAGGCGAACGCGGCGCGGCAAAAGTTCTCAACCTTCATCCCAACACCCTCCGCGGTCGAATGAAAAAGCTTGGCATTCAGCGGCCATAGGATTTTTGTAGGGCAGATTTTCCTATCCGCCCTGAACTCACTCAATAGAACATTGGCAGGTTGAAAGATCTTCCTACCTTTTGAGTCAGGAAGCAGGTTAGAAAACCTGCTCTACATCTGCCCACCAAATTTCGTGGTTGCCGCCACTCCCCACCACCACATTGACCCACCAAATTTCGTGGCCACCTCGTTTTAATGTTTAATTCTTCATTTCTGGCTCAGTCTAAGTTCAATCAAATCAAAGAGTTAGTGGAATGTTTCTGCCTCGGAGTTCCGTGGCTTTCCGCTTGCACTAAGTCAAAACGCGAATCTAGGAAAAGAGGAAGCAGGATGCTGAGAATTTCAGAAGTTGAATTATTGAACGACGCCATGACGCTACGGTTGGAGGGAGAAATGATTGGAGCTGCGGTCGAAGAAGTTCGCCAACTGATCGCGCAGTCGCTTGCGGCAGGGCAGCGGCTGACGCTGGATCTGGCAGAACTTCGGTTCGTGGATCGGGACGGAGTGGCGTTGTTCAAGGAACTGGCCGGTCATCAGGTGCAATTCATCAACTGCTCGCCTTTTTTGAATGAACAACTGAAAGACGCAATCAACCATACAGGAGACAAGAGATGAATCCCCAATTCACCCTCGAAGATTTTGAATCTGTTGCCATGCCACATATGAACGATTTGTTTCGCACTGCCCGCCGCGTCATCGGCAACGCCACCGAAGCGGAAGACATTGTGCAGGAAACATTTCTGCAAGCCTGGAAGTCCTTTCACCGCTTCGAAGCGGGAACCAATTGCCGCGCGTGGCTGTTCAAAATTTTGTTTCATGTGGTGTCGCACCATCGCCGCAAATGGCTTCGACTGGGACAAGCCACAGAGCAGCAGGAAGAGATGATGGCCAAAGTGGCTGCCGAACAACCCGTTCCGCAGCATTTGAGCGATGAAGACGTTCTGGCGGCGTTTGAGAAATTGCCGGAACATTACCGCGCTGTGGTGATGCTGGCCGACGTGCAGGAATTTTCGTACAAGGAAGTTGCGGAAATTGCGGGCATTCCGATTGGGACCTTAATGTCGCGGCTGAGTCGCGGCAGAAAATTATTGCAAGGTGAACTGGCCGGATTCGCCGCCGCGTATGGCATTCAATTGGACACAGCCAAATATCAGTCTGCGGCTGCCAGCTAAGCCGAACCAAACAAGAATGGGACAAAGCGTTAGACAGGATTTTCAGGATGTTTCAGATTGGCGTAGATCACATATCTGATTGGCGAATCATCGCCCTGAATAATCCTGTTCATCCTGTCTACAAGTTTTACGCTCTGATTTGTTTACTGGGGAAGGCGAAGCCGACTGAGCAACGAAATAAATCGCGGATCGGAGTGCAGCGAATTCAATCTGGGTTCGATGCGCATAAACGGCAGATATTCGCTGTGTTCTTCATATGCTTTTTCCAGCCAGGAAAACGCGGTTTCTTTTTCCCCCAATCCTGCATACACAATGGCCAGATCGTAGGCCGGAACTTTGTGCTGCGAAGGATTGGCATTGAATTCATTGACCAGCTTCCACGCTGCATCCTTGTTGCCGCTTACGGCCTGCGCGTACGCCAGCGCAGCCACCACAACAGGCAGATTGCCTGAAAGCTCACGCGCTTTCGTCAAGGAATCAATTGCTTCCTTGTATTTGCCTTGCTGCACGTAAGCCAAACCGGCATATCGGTGCGCCGCAAAAGAGCCGCGATCAATGGCCAGAATTTTCTGGCTTTGTTCGATGGCCTGATCATATTGGCGGGCATAATAATGCACCCACGCCAATTGCGAACCGGCCAGCAACCATAGCGGCGCAAGTTCCTGACAGCGTCTTGCTTCTTCGATGGCTTCGTCCATGCGGCCCATGGAACTCAAAAAGTTGGAATACCAGATGCGCGCCGGAGCATAGCTGGGATCGGATTCGATGGCGCGTTTGAATTCACGCTCTGCGCCAGTCCAGTCCCAATCGTAACGATGTTTGACGTACCCCAGCGAGTTGTGACCTTCGGCCAAGGAATCATCTATGGCAACAGCACGCTCGGCAGCTTCTCTGGCTTTTGGCGCAGCTTCAACCGTCGGCATTGCGCCATACGCTCCCAGCATGTTGTAGGAATCCGCCAGACCGGCATAACCCGGCGCGTAATTGGGAACGCGTTGAATGGCTTTTTCGAAGAAATCCACGCCGAGCCGCAAATCCGCCGGAGTGCGGCGATTCCAGTGATACCGTCCGCGCAAATACAACTGATACGCTTCACGTACAGCTTGTTCGTTGGCGGTCAAATCCAATTGCAAGCGCTGGGAAACTTCGCGTGTGATTTCGACCAAGAGTGCCATTAAATCGCCGGGCTTGCGTTCGTACTTTTGCCCCCAGATGTAACTATTGTCTTTGGCGTCAACCAGCTCCAGATTGATGGCAACCATTTCTCCGCGTCGGCTGATACTGCCGGTCAAAACAACCGGAACCTGTAATTCCTGGCCGACAACGCGTGGGTCAGGTGGCGGCGCGGAGCCAGTGAGCTTGTAGCGCAACACCGAAGTCATGGAGCGAACTTTCAGTTTTGGAATGTGTGACAGGTTTTGAATCAATCCTTCGTTAAAGCCATCAGCCAAAAAATCTGTGAGTGGCTCAGCGCTGAGTCGCGCCATCGGCAGCACCGCAATTGAATCTGTCAGGCGGGGTTTGGGCTTCAGCCATTGGTAACCGCCGAAACCAATCAATGCCAGCAAGACCAGCGAGGTCAACAATACTTTGCCTTTATTACGGCGAATTTCGCCGATCAGAAACTCTGCGCTGGAAACCGGATGCGTTTGATCTATGAACTCCGTGTCGTAACTGATCGTTAATTCTGCGCTGTTTTTGCGATTGCCACTGGTGGTTTTGCCGCTTCCGCTTTTTCGCAAGCTGCCGCTGCTGCGACGAAATGAGGCGCTTTCCTCGGCTAGCGAAGTCGTTCGGTTTTGCCGGGCTTGTTCCGCTTTGAATTCAATTTGCTGTTTCAATCGTTTCAGGTCATTCAGCAATTCCTTTGCGGTCTGGTAGCGGGATTCGCGGTCCTTGGACAACGCCTTTGAAACGATCCACTGCAATTCCGGCGGAGCGCCGGGCAGAATTCCGGCAATTGAAGCTGGCTCGGAATCCAGCACCGCAGCCATCACATCGCTCATCGTGTCGCCACGGAAGGGTTTGTGGCCTGTGGCCATTTCGTAAATGACGCTGCCCAGGCTGAACAAATCGCTGCGCGAATCCACTCTGTGGCCGCGCGCCTGTTCGGGCGACATGTAGCTGACCGTTCCCATAATTACGCCGGGCGAAGTGTCGCGCAGCGGTTTGGTCGTGGCTTCCGGATTGACATCTTCGTCCGAATCGAACTTTTCAGTCAGTTTGGCCAGACCAAAATCCAGCACCTTCACGTACCCGTCTGGCCGCAACATGATGTTTTCCGGCTTGATGTCTCGATGAACAATTCCGGCGGCATGCGCTGCCGTCAGGGCATTGGCAACCTGAATCGCCACATCCAGCACATCAACCAGTTCCATTCTGCCAATCGCCAATCGCTGGTTGATTGTTTGCCCTTCGACAAATTCCGTGGCGATGAAGTGCGTGGCGTTGTCGTGTCCAATTTCGAAAATCGTGATGATGTTTGGATGGTTCAGCGCCGAAGCGGCGCGGGCTTCCTGTTCAAAACGGTGCAATCGTTCTTCGTCGGATGTGAAATGGGTCAGCAATAACTTCAGCGCAACACGCCGCCCCAGCCGCGTGTCTTGCGCCAGATAAATCTCGCCCATGCCGCCGCTGCCTAGCTGCGAAAGGATCACATATTGATTAAATCGAACGCCGGAAGCGATTGCCATCGCTAAACGAATCTCCTGGAAGTTGATGACCGGAACCGCAGTCTACCATCGCTCGGTTTGCCCGTCACGAAAGGACAAACTTTTCGTACGGCAAAAAGTGTCACAATGCTTGTAGCTGCTCCTCTGCTGTTGAAATTACGATTCCCGCTGTCAAAAGCATTTCAACTCACAACTCAAAAAGGAAGGATAGAGAATGAAACTCATCGCTTATATTGTAAGCATTGCGCTTCTTTTGAACGCTTGCCCGGCCATTTATGCTCAGGAAACGCCGCCCAAACCATCCGAAGTTTTTGAAAAGGTCGAACTGCTCACCCTGAACGGAAACAAGTTGGAGAGATTGCCGGTTCGGCTGCGGCTGGAAGGAAAAATTTTGGTCGTTACGTCAGCTAAGAGTGGCGAGGAATTGAAAACGTTCAGCTATGACAGCGTCAAATCTCTCGAATACTCCTATTCTAAACACCCCAGATGGAAATCAGGAGCCGGAGCGGCGGTGGGAGTCACTGGTGCTGCGGCCGCCATCAGCCCGCTTTTGCTGGTGGCAGTGGTTCCCTGGATGGCGATTCCGGCAGGCTTGATGGTTGCGCGGTCGAAATCCAAACGGCATTGGCTGACCATCAAAACCGGCGACGATTATGCAGTGCTGCAACTGAACAAAGACATACGCAAGCTTTTACTTCCCGCTATCGAAACGCGCACAGGGTTGGTCGTCGAAGACATCGGCGAAAAGAAGTAATCAGCGCGGCGGTCGCCCGACGGTAACAACACCCTCGACAATTTCAACAATTTTGCTGCCCGGCGCAGCCATGAAGAACAGATATTGATTCCGCTGTTTTACGTGATCGCGGAACCTGAGCCGCGTCGTGAAAAACTTATCTGTGATTTTCAGTTGCTCGGCAAAATACTGATCTCTCGTTGGCAGATTCAATTCCAGGCGAGCCATATTGATTTGCTCTTCGCATTCGCCAAGGTCACGAATTTGCTGGGCGTCTTTGTGGCCCAGGCCATGAAGAAGTTCGTGCAACATGGTAAATCCGATGCTGAACGATTCCCGAACTTTGTCAGGAGCGGCCATCTTTCGAAAATCTTCGAAGTCCAGACGGATTCGCCAGATCAATAATCGGTTGCCGGTGGTTTCGTCTTCGTAAAGTGTGCCTTCGTCCAACTGGCCAAAATTCACATCCGACGAACCGGTGTGATCTTCAACGAAAAAAACGTAGCCGGAATTCATTGCACGCAACAGAACTTGCCGGCTTGCGAATGAACCATTGCTTGAACCAACGGTATCTCCCAGGGAAAGA
>CAZXHW010000161.1:0-11804 GCA_964639915.1 uncultured Heliomicrobium sp. | reverse complement strand
GCAACCCAATGTCTTAACCCATCACAATGACCTTGGCCGGACAGGAGCAAACCTGAACGAAACAAAACTGAATACGGTCAACGTCAATTCGCGCCAATTCGGCAAGCTCTTTTCGCGTGAAGTTGATGGACAGATTTATGCGCAGCCGCTTTATGTCTCCAACGTCAGCTTTCCGGATCAAAGCACTCACAACGTAGTATATGTTTCGACGTAACATAACAGCGTTTATGCGTTTGATGCAGACGAGGCGGAAGCCACAGCAGCGCTGTGGCAGGTGAATTTGGGAAAGCCGGTTTTAAGTTCAGAAATTTCTGCAACGTATCGCGATTTGATGCCTGAAGTTGGCATCACCAGCACACCGGTCATTGATCTAGCCAGTCAAACCATTTACGTCGTCGCCAAAAGCAAAAATACGGACGATGGCAGCTATCATCAGAAACTTCACGCGCTGAATCTTTCAACCGGCCAGGATAAACCCGGCAGCCCGATGGAAATTACGGCGACGGTTCCGGGTTCAGGCGTTGGCAGTGTAGACGGAAAGGTGATTTTCGACCCGCTGTATCACCTGAACCGTCCCGGTCTGTTGCTGCTGAACGGCGTTGTGTATCTGGCGTTTGGATCGCACGGTAACCGAGGCCCGCATCACGGCTGGCTGCTTGGGTATGACGCCAGGACTTTGCAACAAGTCGCCGTGTTCAACACCACACCGGACAGCGACGGAGGATCAATCTGGCAAAGCGGCCAAGGATTGGTGGCAGATGGCAATGGAAACATCTACGCTACGACAGGGAACGGTCCATTCAACCTTCAGGACGGGCGGCGGGATTACGGCGATAGCGCGCTGAAATTCAGCACGCGGAATGGGCTTTCCGTAGTGGATTACTTCACCCCGCACAACACGGATATTCTGAATCAGTTTGATATAGATTTGGGGGCGGGCGGGCCTGTCTTATTGCCGGGAATCAACCGTCTGACATTTGCAGGCAAAGACACTGTGCTGCGCGTGCTGGACACGGAAAAGCTGGGAGGCTTCAATTCGCAAACCGATCAAATTGTGCAACAGTTTCAGCCTTCGCCAAACCGAATGTTTGGCGGGCCGGTGTACTGGGAAAGCCCCACGTACGGCAAAGCCATTTATTACTGGGCCAGCGGAGACACGTTGAAAGTCTTCAAACTGATCAATGGAAAGTTTCAGGAATTTGAAACCGCGCACAGCACAGTGATGACTGAACCCGGCATTTCCAACGCCGCTCCGATGTCGCTGACAGCCAACGGAACCAAGCCGGGAACGGGAATCCTTTGGACAACCGGATCGCTTGCCGGAGATGCAAATCGCAATACCGTGCCGGGCGTTTTGCGCGCGTTCGATGCTGCGGATATCACCAGAGAATTATGGAATAGTGAACTGAATGCGGATCGTGACGCCGTTGGCAATTTCGCCAAGTTCTGCCCGCCAACTGTCGCAAACGGCAAAGTTTATGTTCCGACGTTTTCCAACCAATTGCATGTGTATGGGCACTTGCCCGGAACGTGCAATTTCAGTTTGTCCAACGACAACCAGTTGATGATTTCGCGTGAAGGAAGCGGGAGCGTCAGCCTGGACGTCGAAGAAGGGTGCAACTGGTTGGCGAACAGCAATGACGATTGGATCAGCATCACCTCTGGCGGTGAAGGCACGGGCAGCGGTTCAATTTCTTATACCATTGCTTCCAACTCAGGCGGTTTGTCACGAACCGGAACGATCAACGTCGGCGGACTGAACTTTACGATCAAACAAGCAGGCGTGGCATTTGTTGCTTCAGCGGCGAGTTTTGAATCCTCTCCGCTGGCGGCGGAATCAATCGCTGTGGTAAGCGGTTCCGGCTTGTCCACCACCACCGCAATTGCCTCAGGCACTTTGCCGACCTCTCTGGCGGGGTCCTTGGTGCAAGTTATGGACAGCGCAGGCGGCGAACGACTCGCTCCGCTGTTTTACGTTTCGCCGACGCAGGTCAATTATCAAATTCCAGCCGGAACCAAAACCGGGCTGGCATTAGTGACGATCAGCAGCGCTGACGGCAATGTGGCAAACAGTTACATTCAAATTGAAATCATTGCGCCGGGCCTTTTTTCCGCCAACTCAACCGGGCAGGGAGTTGCAGCGGCGGTCGCATTGCGCGTCAAAGCTGACGGCTCGCAGATTTTTGAGCCGATCAGCCAATTCGACAATACGCGGCAACAATTTGTCCCGCTTCCAATTGATGTGGGGCAATCGGGCGACCAGATGTTTCTGATTTTATTTGGCACAGGTATCCGCTATCGCAACCGGTTAGGAGAGGCCGAAGTCAGAATCGGTGGGCTGCCCATCAAAGCGCTTTACGCTGGACGGCAAGACACTTTCGCCGGGCTTGATCAAATCAACATTCCGCTGCCAAAAACCTTGGCCGGACAAGGTGAAGTTGACGTAGTTCTAAAGCTGGACGGCAAAATAACCAACACTGTCAAAGCCAGTTTCAAGTGAACGGGCTTTGACGTTCATTCACAACCAAATCACCCTTCCCCCAAACTGCTAACCAATTCAGGAGTATCCGCATGAGTTCGTTTCATTCACGCAGTTTGTTTACAGCTTTCATTTCGCAGCGCTATTTGAAAGCCGTCGTTACGATAGGTTTTTTGGCAGCGTTTTTGATTGCCATCGCAAGTTCCAACTGGCCAAGCTCAGACGGCCAGTCTGTGCAGGCCCAGAACGCTTTGCCTTCGATTATGTTTGTCACGCAACCGCCGTTTGGTGGCGATTTCGCCAGCGCCAATGCGGTCTTTGGCAATCACAATCCGTACACCGGCTCGACGCCGCGCGGCGGAGATCTTTATATCCGTTACGGCGATGGCAGTTTGCGCAACCTGACAGCCGAGGCCGGTTTTGGCCAGCGAGCAGGCGAAGAGATCGCCGTGCGCGAACCAAGCATTCACTGGTCGGGTGCCAAGGCAGTGTTTTCGATGGTCGTTGGTGGAACCACGAAAAATGATTATTCCCCTGTGTTTTGGCAAATTTACGAAGTCACAGGCATAGGCAAAAGCGAAGCCGTCAGCATTCGCCGTTTGCCACAGCCAACCGATACCAATAACGTTTCACCGCTGTACGGCACGGATGATCGCATCATTTTTACTTCAGACCGTCCGCACAACGCCGACAAATTCAACTACCCTCAACTGGACGAGTACGAATCGCAGCCAACCAACACCGGCATCTGGTCAATGAACGCGAATGGCAATGATCTGCGTTTGCTGGATCATGCGGTTTCAGGCGATTTCACACCGATTATTGCTTCGGACGGAAGATTGATTTTTACGCGCTGGGATCATTTGCAGCGCGACCAGCAGAACAATGACCAGGGAGATTACGGCGCGTTCAATTACGCCGGCGAAACTAGCGCGACGAAGCTGAATTCGTATGCTGAAATCTTCCCCGAACCGCGCACTTCGCCCAACCGCGCGCAATTCCACGGCCATCGCATCAATCAGTTTTTTCCCTGGCAGGTGAACGAAGACGGATCAGGATTGGAAACGCTGAATCACATTGGGCGGCATGAACTGATCAGTTATTTCGATTCGTCGCACGATGGCTTGCCGGAATTCATTGCGCCGGAAACGCGGCGCACCGCCGAACGCTTTCTGCAAATCAAAGAAGACCCGGCTCGGCCCGGATATTTCGTCGGCACAAACGCGCCGGAGTTTTACACGCATGCCGCCGGACAGATCATAGGGTTGCTTGCGCCGGAATCGGCCAATCCTGATCAGATGCAACTTGATTACATTACCAGCCCTGCTACACGGACTTACTACGATGATGGCCAAACGCCTCCGCAAAATCACCCGGGTTTATTCCGCAATCCGACACCGCTGTCGAATGGTGTTCTGATTGCGGTTCGCACGACTGCGCCGGTTTCAGATCGAGCGATCAGCGGCCCTTTGAGTTCTCGCTATAATTTTCATCTGTCGCGATTGCAGCAGCAGGGCAGCTATTGGTCGCCAGTCGAGCGAGTCATCGCCAATCCAATCATCAAGACGGTTTCTTACTGGGACAATCAATCTTACACACAGTTGAATTACAGTGGCCCGATGTGGGAACTGGACCCGGTGGAAATCCGCGCCCGCACACGTCCGAATCGTCACACTACGCCGCTGCCCGCCATCGAACGGCAAATCCTGAGTGAAGAACTTGGCGGTCAAAGTGGCATAGACCAACTGCTGAAATTTCTGGAAGCGCGCAATCTGGCGCTGATCGTCAGCCGCGACGTGACGCGGCGCGCAGACCGGCAACAGGATGTCAGTTTGCGCGTTGCCGGTGGCACGGCGCAGACCGCTGATCCTGGAACGCCGCCCGTTGACTTGCAGTATATGCAGTTTTTCCAGGGCGACCTGATTCGTGGCTATAGCGAGTACAGAGCGGGCCGTCGCCCAATTGCTCAGCCTATGCGCGATGGGTTGAACCCGAACCTGACTGGTGCGCCGCCAACCAGCGTCAAATTGGCGGGTGATGGCAGTATGGCTGCGCTGGTTCCCGCGCGGCGCGCATTGTCCTGGCAGATGACCAAACCCAATGGTGATGCTGTCGTCAAAGAACGCTACTGGGTGACGTTTGCACCGGGCGAAATTCGTTCCTGCACCAACTGCCACGGCTTGAACACTAACGATGTTGTGGTGCGCCAGCCCGCGCCAACGAATCCGCCACAGGCTCTGCGCGATCTGCTGCGCTGGTACAAAACCACGTTTCCAATGACGATCAACCGCATTGCCAATGTGTCGGCGGCCAGTTACGACGCGGCGTTGCTGGCCAGCGAATCCATCGCCGTTGCGTTTGGATCAAACCTGGCCACTTCCACGGCAGTCGCGAACGGCTCGTTACCGACCACGATTGCGGGCACGACGGTCAAAGTGAAGGACAGCGCTGGCATTGAACGCTTGTCGCCGTTGTTTTTCGTGTCGCCAACGCAGGTCAACTATCAAATACCGGTTGGCACTTCGCCCGGATTAGCCTTGATCACCATCACCAACTCGACCGGGCAGCAATCGCAATCCGCCATGCAAATCGCTTCGGTTGCGCCCGGATTGTTTACGGCAGATGCCACTGGAAAAGGCGTTGCCGCGGCTTCGATTCTGCGGATTAAGTCGGGCGGGGCGCAGAGTTATGAATCAGTCAGCATGTTCGATGCAACACAGAATCAGTTCATCCCCAAGCCAATTGATCTGGGGCCGGCCAGCGATCAGGTCTTTCTGATTTTGTTTGGCGGCGGCATACGGTTCCGCAGTGACGTGGCCAACGTCAAAGTCAAAATCGGCGGAGTCAATGCCGCGGTAAGTTTTTCCGGGCCGCAGGGCGGTTTTGTCGGGTTGGATCAAATCAATGCGCAAGTGCCGCGCAGCCTGATTGGCCGTGGAGAAGTGGATGTAACGGTGATTGTGGATGGCAAGGCTGCAAACGCCGTCAAGATAGCGATCAAGTAAAGATGATCAAGGAAGGCGGAAGCCTGAATCGCCGTTGAGCGCTGAAGGCGCGGTGGGAAATTAGCCGGGGGCAAAGCGCAGCGACGCCCCCGGATTGTGGCAAAAAAGAATTTGCGCCCTGGCAAGGGCGCTGGACAAAGCTTGGAGGTAAATATGCCTTCGACACATTTAAGCCTTCACTATCACCTGATTTTCAGCACAAAAGGTCGCATTGCTTACATGCACAAAGGCTGGCGCGGAAGACTGCATGCGTATTTGGGCGGCATCGTTAACGACCTTGGGGGAGTGCCTGAAGGGATTGGCGGCGTGGAAGAACACGTCCATTTGCTAGTTGGGCTGCGTGCGACACATTGTTTGGCAGACGTCCTACGAGAGATCAAATCCGCTTCAGCGCGATGGGTTCATCAAGAGATGAATCAGCCACTGTTTTCGTGGCAGGATGGATACGGAGCCTTCACCGTCAGCGCCAATCGAACTGACGCTGTAAAGAATTACATCGCCCGACAGGAGGAACATCATCAGAAGCGGAGTTTTCAGGAAGAGTACATTGAGTTTTGAAAGTGGGCGGTGTCGAGTACGACGAAAGATATTTGTGGTAAAAGAATTGTCCAGCGCCCCTGCCGGGGCGCTGATGTTCCTTGCACTGGTTCCGGGGATTTTATCCCCGGCTAATTTCCGCTGCGCCTCCAGCGCGAAGACAATCGAGCACGGGATTCCTCGAAAGTAGCATCTGGCCGCAAACCACTGTAAGGACTCGCTTCTGCAGAATCTGTACCCAATTCTTATTCAGCGCGTGTTTGAATATGGATTGGATGGGACTTCGATCCATGCGGCGTACATACCAACGCTGTTGCTGCCCCAAGCGACCCACGCATACCCGCCTTCGCCCCATTCGGTTCCCCAGGAATTCATCAACAACCAAGCCTTTTTGCGGTCGTCCCAGCCTAGCATCAAGACCGCGTGATTGACCGTGCCCGGATTGCGTTCGTTGAACACGCCGCCTTTGTACGCCTTCAGCGGCTCGTCAATCCGAATCAGCACCGCCAACGGGCCGTGTTCCAGCAACGCTGCTTTCAACTGCTGCACGGAAGGAAGCTGGTCAGGCGGATAATTTACGTAATCCCAGGTGACGGCTCTGGTTCCAAGTTTTTGCCTGCACGGATTTACTTTGGCGGCGTATTCCTGATCGCTGAGGATCGCGCCGAATTCGACAAAATGGTTGAAGGCGCTGCCGTGCCAACCGCCGCTGCAATCGCCTTTGTCTTTGGCCATGCAGTTTAGCAACGGTTGCGCAGACATCAGCGGCGTCGGCATTGGTGCGTCGGCAATATCAAATTCCAGCTTTCCATCCGCACCGACCTTTTTCACTTCGGGATTGCTCTTTCGGTAATTGAGGATCGAATTGCTCCAGAAAGCTGCTGTTGTGGCAAACGCCCAGCAACTGCCACAATCGCCTTGATCCATTACATTCAAATACACGCCGTGATCGCGCCAGTCGAAGCTAGGAATCATTGAAGCCAGATCGCCAAGTTTTTCCGGCAGAGTGACACCCGGCCGTTCTTTGCGAACCTGATCCCGAATTTCCTGCTCCGGGCCAGCCCAACGATTAAAGCGCATTCCGGTTTTCTCTTGCTGCTTCAGGCCATTCAAATACTCATTCCACTTACGCTGATTTTCCGCGCGTTTGAGCATTGCACGTTGCGGTTCGTCTTTGGGAATTTCGATGCCGGATAGCTGCGCTTCCTTGCGATCCATAGCGGGGCTGTAACCGACCTTGTAGGTTTTCTTTTGTGCTGCCAGTTTTCGCAGCTTGGCGCGCGCTTCGGGTGAAGCCTGGCTGTCATCAATTGATTGCTGGGTGCGAAGCTTGCGATTTTGGCGTTGCGCGGCGGATGACGGAGCTTGAGTGGCCAGCAGTATCAACACCGTCAACAGAACAAATGCCAGAGCCAGATTGTTTTTCATAATCACGCTCCTAAATCAAAACACAAAACTTTTTGACAGGATGGACAAGATTTTTCAGGATGAGAATCGTGTGTCATTCGTACTTTTCAGGTGGCAATCCTTGGAAACCTCCTGTAAATCCTGTCAAAAATTTGTGTCTCATTCTTGCTGGGCTCGATTTAGTTCATGATGTTGCATCCGGATTTTGCGCTGATGCAGATGTCGCCGCACAATTTTTGCCCTGCGCCGCAACCGACTTTGAGTTTTGGGCTGAGATTGTTGGTCACGCTTTTTACGCATTTCACGGATTTGGCGTATTTACCGATAGTGATTTTGGCTGCGTTTCCTTTGACGCGCCCATCCAGCGTCACAACGCGGCCATCGCTGCTGACGTTGATTTGCTGTAACTGATCTTTGAAAGTTGGATCGGCTTTGATCTTGTCCTGAATGGATTTGACGATGTCGGCGTCTGTCACCGTCGAACAGTCAACTTTTGCGGGCGGAGCAGGCTTGGCAGGTTTTTGATCGCCTTGCGCCAATGCGCCAACCAGCAGCAGGGACGCCAGCAAAAACAACAGAATTACTTTTTGGGTGATGGATTGATTGAGCATTGCAGGGGGCTCCTTTTATTTGAAGTTGGTGATCATCGAAAGCAAGCTGTGTCGAGATTGCTTGCCGAAATAAATCGCCCGGCCATCGGGCGACCACGAAAGACTGGAAAAATAAAGCCTGGCATCATTGTTTGTCGTCAGTTTTTTCGCTTCGCCGTCACTGGACGGCATCAGCCAGATGTTGTCTTTCCCATCCTGACGGGAGGTAAACGCGATGGTTCGCCGGTCCGCGGACAGATGGATGTTGTACAGGTATGCGGAGGGAAGCGTTGCGATTGGACGCTGTTCGCCTGTCGCGACAGAAACACGAACCAAGTCCACTTCAGTTGGCCGCGTGCTGCTGGCCCTGCTTTTTAAGGTCGCCAGGATCAATTCTTTATTATCCTGTGACCATCCGATCAGCCGCAAAAAAGATTCCGATTGAATAACCGTTTTTGCGGCCTTATTTCCCACATCGGTTAACCAAACAGAGTGGATGATTTTTTCTGTTGGCGATGAAAAGCTCGGCTTTGACGAATAAGCAATTTGATTGCCGTCCGCAGACCAGAGCGGGCAATTGAGCAATAGGTTGGGATCGCCGTTGCTGGTGATTTGCGTTGCACCGGAACCGTCCGCTGCGATTGTCCACAGGTTTTGCCGGTCGTTTTTGTCGGAGACGTAAACAATCTTTTTCCCGTCGGGCGACCAACTGAAATTGCTGGTTTGCACGCGCAGGTAAGGCAACAGGGTGTTTTCGATTCGAATCAACCCGCCCGCCACTAACTGTTTACTCTGGCCGCCAACCGTTTGTGTGATCCAAAGGCTTTGGACATCACCAATCAGACGCATAAACGCGATTTGATTTCCATCGGGCGACCATCTGGGAAGAGCGCCGTCATCGGTAAGCCGTATCGGTTCGTCAGCGCCGGTTTGCCGCGTCAGGATCGAACAATTCGAAATTTTGTCGCCCTGGCTTAGGTTTCGAACCGCTTGATAGGCAATGGTTTTTCCGTCAGGCGAAACTTCCGGCCAAAGTTCCGATCCCAGGTCGGAAGTCAGGGCAGTTTCTGCGCCGCCAGCGATATTCGCTCCCCACACGTCGGATTCTTCTTTGGTGGAACCGTAAAGGATGCGAGCGCCATCCGGCGAAACGTCCAGCGCAAAACTGTTTACATCGTTGTTTGTGACCTGCACAGAGTTTTGCCCGTCAACGTTGGCCAGAAAGATTTGATAAACGCCGTCAACATTTGCGCTGTAAAAAATCCGGTTCGAATCAGGGTGCCAGACTGTGTTGCGGTCATAGCCTGTATCGCTGGCGATTTGCCTTGGCGAGCCACCAGACACTGGCGATATCCATACACTGCTGCGCCCATCCTGGGTTGTGTTGATGTAGGCAACGTGTTGTTCGTCCGGGGAAATGTTCAAACTGTCCGAGTTGAGACTTGATTGGTCCAGGTTTGTGAATTGCGCTGCCTGTCCCGATTTTACGTCCAAGGCGAAAAGATTGTGTTTCAGCTCGTAATAAATCTTCGCGCCGTCTTTGGACCAGCGCCGCAATCTGACGTCGCCGTCTTGCAGCGTGGTGATTTGGGTCGGAGTGCCGCCGAAAGCAGGAATGCGCCAAACGCCGGGGTGATCTCCGCGAATGGAAAAGAAGGCGATTTCGTCGCCGCTCGGCGACCAGATGGGATTTTCGTTGGCGAATTCGTCTTTGGTAATTTGAATGGCTTCACCCGAAGCGGTCCGTTTTACCCAGATGTTTTTGCTGCCGCTGCGTGTCGAAACGAACGCAATGGTTTGCCCGTCCGGCGAAAACGTTCCCACGCTGTACAGCTCTCCGGGTGAACTGGGCCAGCTTGTGATCTCAACAGATTTCAAAGATGAGGGGGAGAATGTTTCGCTTCGACTTCTGGCAAAGAACCACCAGACGGCTGCGAATAACAAAACCGCAGCGGAAAGAAGCATCAACACGTGAAGGGGCGAGAACCGCTTGGCCGGAGTGACCGTCGCTGACAAAGCGGATGGCACGGGCGAAACTTCTGCGGTGGGAAGCGGCCTAGCCGAGCCTGTGTTGCGTTCCAGCTTTGCCGAAAATTCCAACTCGCCTTTCAGGTCTTTCAAATCAATCAGCAAGTCTTTGCAGGTCTGATAGCGTTCCTCTTTGTTTTTGCGCATCGCCTTGCCAACGATGCGTTGCAGTTCTGGCGGCGTTTCCGGCCTGACAGCATTCAGCAGCGGCGGTTCAGTGGTCAGGATGGAGACAATAACGTCGCTGGTGGTTTCGCCTTCAAACGGAGGCCATCCGGCGATCATTTCGTACATCAGAACGCCCAGACTGAAAATGTCCGAACGCGCATCCACCGGAAGCCCGCGCGCCTGTTCTGGCGACATATACCGCAGCGTTCCCAAAATCATTCCCGGCGCAGTTCTGGCCCCTAATTGAAGCGTGGCCGCTTCAGATTCCTGGGAATTCGATTGCGCTGCTGTCAGTTTTGCCAATCCGAAATCCAGAACTTTCACGAACCCATCTGGCCGAATCATCAGGTTTTCCGGCTTGATGTCGCGGTGAATGATTCCTGCTTGATGCGCGGCGGCCAGCGCGCCGGTTACCTGAATGACAATTTCCAGCGTTTCATGGATGCTGAGCGTGGCACCCATCATCTGGCGAAGCGTGCGGCCTTCAATAAATTCGGTGGCGATGAAATGCGCTTCGCCAAATTCCAGGTTGGCTGCGCCAATTTCATAAATTGTCAGGATGTTCGGATGATTCAGGGCCGAAGCCGCGCGCGCTTCTCGCTCGAACCGCTCCAACCGGCTGGCGTCGCGCGTGAATTCGGCGGGCAACATCTTGATCGCCACTTTGCGGTCCAATCTGGAATCGTGCGCCAGGAAGACTTCGCCCATCCCGCCCGCGCCCAATTGCGAAAGAATGCGATAGTTGCCGATTTGCGATCCGATGAAGGAATTGGCAAAAGACGAGGCTGAAGATTCCTTCATTACGGCTGCCGCGTTATGGGGCAGGGCATTCAAGGTTTTTGCTTCTAAAAAGCTGTCCGCCATGTCTTCGCCAGCAGCAATCAGCGAAAGAACTTCGTCACGCAGCACAGCGTCGCCTGCACAAACCTTGTCCAGGAAAGGGGCGCGTTCGCTTTCTTCAAGCGCCTTTGCTTTATGGTAGATGCTTTGGATTCGTTCCCAGTGTTCGGGCGTCATAAACCGTTTTCAATCGTGCTGCGGATTTCGACACTTAGGGTAGTAATTCCAACAATGGCTTGCTGAATAATTTCGCTTTCCGTCGCAGGTCGGAAACCGGATTACTCCATGATGGAAGCGCATCTTCGTCGTTTGCCGGTGCAAAGATGCCGCTGCCAAATCAATTGTCCATGTGAACGCGGCAAATTATGCCAGTCGCCCGGAAAAGCCACAATGCCAATCATTTGCGAGTTTTCCTACAGTTTATCTTTCCACGATGACGATCTTTTCGATCCTGTCGCCGCGCACGATTTGGTCAACGACCTCCATTCCTTTGGTGACTTGGCCGAACACGGTGTAGCCGCCATCCAAATGCGGTTGCGGAGAATGCGTGATGAAAAACTGGCTGCCGCCCGTGTCTTTGCCTGACAGCGCCATCCCAAGAGCGCCGCGTCCGTAAGGTCGCATGTTCACTTCGCAGCGAATTTGGTAGCCCGGCCCGCCTTCGCCCGTTCCCTGCGGATCGCCGCCTTGGATGACAAAGTTTGGCACGACACGATGAAAGGTCACACCATTGAAATAGCCTTTGCGCGC
>CAZXHW010000160.1:5971-11827 GCA_964639915.1 uncultured Heliomicrobium sp. | reverse complement strand
TTGCACTTGCACCAGCACGTCACCCGGCGAAACGACTTGGCCGGTTTGCACCTTGATGGATTCGACCACGCCATCTGAAACCGCGCGAATAGTTTGCTCCATCTTCATCGCTTCCAGAATCAGCAAGGCATCGCCCGCTGAAACCTGCTGGCCTTCACTGACCAGAATTTTCAGCACCACGCCCGGCATTGGCGAACTTGCTGCGCCTTGTTCAGTCGCGGATTTCGGCACAGGATGTCGAGCCAACCGGACCACCGTGCATGAACCCAGCGACGAATGCACGTACAACACGGCGCCCACTTCGGTGATGCGGAATTCTCGCTGAACGCCGTCAATCGCCAAGCGGATACTGCCGGCTTCGCAAGCCAGTACTTCAGCCATGAAGCTTGCGCTTGTGGCCGTCACTTCAAATTTGCCGTCAACGAATTGCCAGGAAACCTCCGTTTCCTGTTCGCCGACTTTCAATTTGATCGAAGGCACGCGATAGGGATTGTTACGGAAATTCGGCGGGATTTGGCGGAGCAGCGAATCGGCGGCTTGCCGGTTGTGTTGTAGATACAACGCCACAGCAATTGTTGAAGCCCAATCAAGCTCTTCATTCGCGCCGCCGATCAGTTCATCCAGATGCTCAGCGATCAATCCTGTGTGCGCTTCGCCGCTGGCAAAGTCCGGATGCTCAATCAATCGAATCAGAAAGTTGCAGTTGGTCGTCACGCCTTGCACCGACAATTGCCGCAACGCGTAACTCAGCTTGCGAATGGCGGTTGGCCGGTCATCGGCGTGAACAATCAGCTTGGCCAACATTGGGTCGTAGTAAATGCCGACTTCGCTTCCGGCTTCTACGCCAGCGTCAATGCGCAAGCCTTCGACGGCGTCGGGCAATCGCCAATCGTGCAGTTTTCCGGTTGCGGGCAAAAAATCGTTCACCGGGTCTTCGGCATAAAGCCGCGCTTCGATGGCGTGACCGCGCGTTTTCAATTCGTTTTGAGAGAAGGGAAGCGGTTTGCCTTCGGCAATTTCGATTTGCAGCTTGACCAAATCCACGCCGGTAATGGCTTCTGTGACAGAATGTTCCACCTGCAACCGCGTGTTGACTTCGATGAAGTAAAACTCGTTTTCAGGCGTCAGGATGAATTCGACCGTTCCCGCGCCCGTGTATCCGATGGCTTGCCCAACGCTGGCGGCAGCTTCGCCCATTCGTGTTCGCAAATCGTTGCTGATGGCTGGTGACGGACTCTCTTCAATAATCTTTTGATGACGGCGTTGCAGCGAGCAATCGCGCTCGAACAGATGAACCAAGTTCCCTTGCTGGTCACCGAGAATCTGAATTTCGATATGACGCGCACGCTCGACGAATTTTTCCAGCAGTAGCGCACCATTGCCGAAAGCCTTTTCCGCTTCGCGCCGAGCGCTTTCGATGGCTTCGGCGATTTCGGCTTCTGATCGAACGACGCGCATTCCTTTGCCGCCACCGCCTGCCGAAGCTTTAATCAACACCGGGAAGCCGATTTTTAAAATCTCTATTCGCAAGATTTGGTCTTGTTGGTTTTCGCCGTCGTAGCCTGGAACAACTGGGCAGCCAGCCGCTGCCGCCAATTTTCGCGCCGGGCTTTTCAAACCCATTTTGCGAATCGCTTCAGGTGATGGGCCGATGAAAACGATTCCCGCCGTCGCGCAAGCTTCGGCAAACTCGGCGTTTTCCGACAAAAAGCCATAGCCGGGATGAATCGCGTCTGCGCCGGTCAGTTTTGCTGCTTCAGTGATTTTTTCGGCGTTCAGGTAAGACTCTTTGGCCGGAGCTTCGCCTAAGTGAACGGCTTCATCGGCAAAGCGAACATGCGGCGCGTTGGCATCTGCGTCTGAATAAACAGCGACGGTGGCTATGCCCATTGCGCGGCAAGTCCGCATTACGCGCAAAGCGATTTCTCCGCGATTGGCGATCAGGATTTTGCGAAAAGCTGTCATAGGGTTGGTGAAAAACGGTTACGCTTTCAAGCAGCGCTCTTTGTCGAATCGCATATAGTGCGGGTCCAGGTAATCAATCAAATCCACCAGCGTGTGCTGTAATTGCGTAAGCCTGTTTGTTCCGGAGGATAAATCGCGCGCCAGTTCATCAACACTCTGGCGCAGAGGTTCGAACCAGTGCAGAAATTCCGGATCTTTTCTAGAAACAAATTCGGCGTAACCTATGCAAAAACTATCGGAGCCTTTGGTTGTAATCATAAGCTCGCCGATGGCTCGCTGTTCACCACGGAAGATGCGGCAGATTTTGCCTAGATTATTGTCCAGCATGACGCTGCGTATATTTTCCTGCAGGGTGTTCAAGCGGCGATTGGATTCGGTTTCGCCCAGGTTCAGAAATTGCACTTCGCGGCGAATAATTTCGGTCCAAGCCAGGTACTGCGCAAAAACGTAGCAAGTGTTTTGAACTGTGTATTCGCGTTCGCGTTCGTTGCCATGGGCATGGAAATGTTTCAGCACTGATCCGCGAAGAATGTTGTAACAACGACTTTGCAATTCGAATGCAGCCTGAACCAATGGCTCGCGATATTTGGCCAGCACTTCTTCTGCCTTTTCGGTTTTCTGGCGAACTTCTTTTTTCTGCTGTAACTCGTCCTTCAATTCTTCGAGCGTAGCCTGATTTTTGGCCTGCAATTTGGCCACGCGAAATTGTGATGCCAACGCGATGATTGCACTGGCAATCGAAGCGACGGCGGCGATCAAGGCTGCTGTGTATGCGCTCATTTCATCCTCACCAATTTGCCGGGACGGGCGTCGGTTATTTCGCCAGCACGAGTGATTTCAATGCCGGAAACGTACGTGGCAATGTACCCTTCGGCGCGTTGCACAAAACGTTTTCCGCCCGCTGGCAAATCGCGCACAAGTTCCGGCTTGGTCAATTTCAGGTTTGGGTAATCAATTACATTGAGGTCGGCTTTCATTCCAACTTGCACCAATCCGCGGTCAAGCAAGCCGATGTGGCGTGCATTGCGCGATGTCATCATCTCTACGACTTGTGGCAAGCTGAGCTTTTCACCGCGCGCGCGGTCGCGCGTCCAAAATGAAAGCAGGGAAGTCGGAAAACTGGCATCGCACACCGTGCCGACGTGCGCGCCAGCATCGCTAAGCCCGGACAGACAAGCCGGATGTTTCATCATTTCTGCCACCACATCCAATGAATTTGTGGCGTAATTGAAGATTGGAAAGTAAATCAGGTTTGTTCCATCGCCTTCGGCCAGATAATCGTACAGAGCTTCAATTGGACGTACGCCGCGCATTTTCGCTCGCGCCAAAAATGAATCTTTCAATTCCGGTTCGTAATTCAAATCCTCGCCGAGCGGAAACAGTCTGGCCGACAGCAAATCAATCTGCGCCAGCAAAATATCCACCAGCGGCGGAACGGAACTGCCATCGCCTGCCAACTTTTCGGATTTTTCAGACAAGATGCGCGCTCGAGTTTCAGGATCGCGCAGGCGTGCAGCGCGTTCAGCCAACGGCAGGTGATGAAGCGTTTTGTATGTTGGAAAGCCAATGAAGGGATGAAAGCTGGCCTCCAGGCCATTGATAACGCCGATGCCGCGCGCAGCGGTTTGCAGCTTCATTGGTAACCCGCGCTGGTTTGCCGCTTCGACACGCGCCTGAATTTGCCGCCACTGCTGGGCGCCCGGTTCGCGTTGCAGCCAGGTCATTGAAAGCGGTTTGCCCGAAGCGACGGCCATCGCATCAATCAAATCGAATTCGGCATCGAAGCGCTCCGGCGCTCGCAATAGATCAAAATCTGAAACAACCTGAATTACACCGTGGCTGAGTCCTTTCAACGCCTCAGCCAAGCCCGTCAGTTCTTGCAATGTTGCTTCGGACGAAGGCGTCCATTTGCCTTCCGCGGTGCGGTGGTTGTCGGTGCGCCCGATAGAAAATCCGGCTGCGCCTGCTTCCAGTGCTTCACGCACCAGAACGCGCATCGCAGCGATGTCGTCTTCGGTTGCGACTTGATTGGCTTCGGCGCGCTGGCCCATCACAAACATGCGAATCGGGTCGTGCGGAACTTGCGCCAGAAAGTCTATCGAATGCGGCTGGCGTTCAATCGCGTCCAGATATTCTGGGAAACTTTGCCAGCCCCAACGCATACCCTCGCTCAATGCAGAGCCGGGGATGTCCTCGACGCCTTCCATCAAACTGATCAACCGCTGCTCTTCCCCTTTGCGGACGGGCGCGAATCCGACGCCGCAATTTCCCATCACACAAGTGGTCACGCCGTGATAAATGCTGGGTGTGAAACTTTCATCCCACGTTACCTGCCCGTCAAAATGCGTGTGAATGTCCACAAAACCGGGCGTGACAATTGCGCCGGTTGCGTCCAGCGTCTGGTGTGCGGCTTCGGTGATGTTGCCAATGGCGACAATCTTACCGTCGCGCACGCCAATGTCGGCGGTGAATGGCTGGTCACCGCTTCCATCAATCACATTTCCGCCAGTAATTTTCAGATCAAGCATCGAAGAAAAGCTCCTAAATGTAGCGCAGGTTTTCCAACCTGCGACTGACTTACTTAGCGAACGGCCTGCAAATCAACAATAGACCGGCTGTGAAACCTGCGCAGGTTGGAAAACCTGCGCTACCTGCTCAGTGCCGAAACACGCCCCATTCCATCGAACCTGCAAACGGTTTTTGATGCGCAGTCATCAACGCGATGGCCAGCACTGTGCGGGTGTCGCGTGGATCAATGATGCCGTCGTCCCACAATCGAGCTGTCGCAAAATACGGATCGGATTCTTTTTCAATCTGCGCTTCCAGCATCTGTTTGGCGACGGCGGCTTTGGCTTCGTCAAATTCGACTTTGGCGCGGGCGGCGGCGTCGCGTTTGATGATGTCCATCACGCCGGCCAGTTGCTGTCCGCCCATCACCGCGATGCGATGGTTCGGCCAGGTGAAAACGAATCGCGGATCGTACGCTCGCCCGCACATGGCGTAATTTCCCGCTCCGTAACTGCTGCCGATCATGACGGTGATGGCTGGAACGGTGGAATTGGAAACAGCGTTGATCAATTTGGCTCCGTTCCGAATGATGCCTTGCTCTTCGTAATTGCGCCCAACCATAAAGCCCGTGATGTTTTGCAGGAAAATCAGCGGAATGTTTTGTTGGTTGCAAAGCTGGATGAACTGCGCGCCTTTGCCCGCAGATTCGGAAAGCAGAACGCCATTGTTGCCCAGAATGCCAACCAGAAAGCCGTGAATGCGCCCCCAACCTGTAATCAGAGTTGAACCGTACAGCGGTTTGAATTCTTCAAAACGCGAACCGTCCACCAAACGGGCAATGATTTCTTTGACGTCGAAAGGCACGCGCACGTCTGCGGAAGTGATGCCGAGCAGTTCGTCGGCAGTATAAAGCGGCTCTTCACTTTGTTCGCAGTTAGGAATGATGCTCGGCTGCAAGTGCGCAACGATCTCACGTGCGATTCGCAATCCGTCAAGTTCATCTTCGGCCAGATAATCCGAAAGGCCGGAAATTTTCGAATGCATTTCGGCTCCGCCCAGGGACTCTTCGTCTACGATTTCTCCTGTCGCCATTTTGACCAGCGGCGGCCCGCCCAGAAACACCTGCGCCTGTTTTTTGATCATCACGACGTAATCGGACATTCCCGGCAAGTAAGCGCCGCCCGCTGTGGAATTGCCAAAGACGACGGAAATGCTGGGAATGCGATTCTTTGACCGTCGCGTAATTTCTTTGAAACCCGCGCCCCCCGGCACAAAGATTTTGTGTTGCACAGGCAAATCGGCTCCAGCAGATTCGACCAGTGAAATCAAAGGCAGATGGTTTGTCGCGACGATTTCGGCCAGCCGAGCGTTTTTGCGCGAACC
>CAZXHW010000160.1:0-5961 GCA_964639915.1 uncultured Heliomicrobium sp. | reverse complement strand
TTCGCTGACCGCGCCGCCTTTGACTGTGGCTTCGTTGGCGATGATGAAACATTGACGACCGGAAACCAGTCCTACGCCGCCAACAACGCCAGCACCAACGAATTCGGCTTCCATACCGTGCCCGGCCAGCGGAGCAATTTCCAGAAAGTACGACCCTTCGTCCAGCAGCATTTCGATGCGTTCGCGGGGCAGCAGCTTTCCACGCGCAATGTGACGCTTGACGTATTGTTCGCCACCGCCAAGGGTGGTTTTTTTCAGCTCTTCCTTCAGCCGCTGGATGCTCATCCGATTGGCGGCATAATTCGATTGGTAGCTTTCGGACCTTACGTCAACGAATGATTTGATCGGTTGCATCTTGTGTAAGTGGGCTGCTGAAATCCGCGCTAAAAGCGCCCGGCATTCACATCCAGAACGAATTTGGTCAGGCCATCAAAATAGGTTTTCTGGTCGTCGTACATCGCCATGTGGCTGCCGTTCGGGCAAAACAGATACCGGCCTTTCTTCACTTTTTGCGCCATCATTTCCATGTGCGCAGGTTCCATCGTGTCGTACTTTGCGCCGATGACCAGCGTCGGCGTCGTAATATTTTGCAGATCATTTGTGCGATCCCAGGTCAGCAGCTTGCCGCTCAACCCCAGTTCGCTCGGCCCTTGCATCGGAATGTAAATATCCTGGTTCAGACGTTTGAAAGCGCGATTGACCGGATCAGGCCACTGATCCGGCGGCATACGCAAAATGTGTTGCGCGTAATGGTTCGGAATCAGCAATTCCATGTAGCGAGGATTGTTGTAATCCTTTTTGTCTTCCAGCGCTTTGATTTCGGCCAGCGCTTTCTGATCCATCGCAGGCATCAACACATTGTGCGCATATTCGTTGTAGCCTGGGCCGCTGGCCATCATGTTGGAAATGACCAGCCCTTTCAGATGCTGCTGATATTTCAGCGCATACTCCATTGCCAGCACGCCGCCCCACGAATGCCCCAACAGATAGAAGTTATTCTTGTCCAGTTTCAACGCCTGCCGAACCTGTTCCACTTCTTCGACAAAGCGCGGCAAATCCCACAACTCCGGCTCTTTTGGCTGGTCGCTGTACGCCGAACCAAGCTGATCGTAGTAGTAATACTCAATCCCAGCCGCCGGAAAATAGCTGTCGAAGGCTTCGAAGTATTCGTGCGTTGCGCCAGGGCCTCCGTGCAGCAGCAGGACTTTGATCGTCGGATTATTGCCGACTCGTTTCGTCCACACGTTGAATTTTCCTTTTGGCGTGGTGATCGGAATCAGTTTGACCCCACCGCTCAGGGCATCGTCACGCCCTGAAGAATCCAGGTAAGCAGTTGTAGAACCAGCAGATGGATTGGTCGCGGATTGATTCGCGCAGGCTTGCAAGGCAAACGCGGCAACGATAAGCAACAGGATTTTTTTCATGGGTGCCTCCAACTCGTTGATTTGAGGATCTGGTAGGGAGTTTTAGCGTCAGCGATTGAGAAAGTAAATGTCCGGTGTGCGAAAAGTCCGGAACGGATTATGGCAGCGGAAAACTTGCAGCCGCAGCCTTGGTCGCGTAGGCTCCGATGCCATCTTAAACTCTAACGGAAACGGAAAATTCATTTTGATATCACGATTGATTGCGTTTACCTTCTGGCTAGTGGTTTGCGCGTCGGTTTGTTTGGCGCAGCAAATTGACAAACAAGCGCTTCCGGAAAAGCAGCAAGAGAAACAAGCCGCCGAAGAGGCGAAACCAGCCGATGCCAGCAAGCGCGTCGAACTAAACATGCTCGGCAAAACGGATTCGGCTTCGGGCGAAAGTCGCCGCAACGAAAACGTCCAGTTCAATCTGGTGGACAACGGTGCGTTGAAAGAGCTGAACGTTCGTCTGGGCACAACAGCGACCATTGTCCGCGAATTCAGTCCAGCCAATGGATATTTCGGATCAGAGTTTGGCAATGCGCCGCGTTCCGTAATTTCGTTGCCGGGAATGTTGCGTTCAGGGTTTCATGGCCAGCTTCACGAAATCCATCTGAATAGTGTTTTTAGCGCGCGGTCGTTCTTCCAGGTCGGAACCGTCAAGCCTGCGCGCGAAAATGATTATGGATTCAATGCCGGATTTTCCCTTAGCCAACGCACAAAGTTTTTCCTGGACGCCAGTCAGCAAAAGATTCGAGGTTCGGTCAATGGCAACGTGCTAGTTCCCAGGCCGGATGAACGGACTCCGCTAACAACGGATCCGGCTACGCGCGCGTTGGTGGCAAAATTTCTGGCGGCCTATCCGGCGGAACTTCCTAACCGAACAGACATCAATCCGCGCGCGCTGAACACCAACGCGCCGCAATCCATCAATAACAACCAGGCGAATTTCCGGGTGGATCAATTTCTGACTTTGAATAATTCATTGGCGTTGCAGTATCAGTTCACGTCGCAAAATGTGGATGCCTTTCAGTTGGTGGCGGGGCAAAATCCCAATACGGACACCAAATCGCACACAGCGCGCATCGGCTGGACGCGAAGCTGGGACGCCAAAACGATCAGCAATGTGTTGATCAGTTACGAACGAATCCGTTCGTTGCTGGAACCGGAAAAGAACGCCGTTGGCCCTTATGTTTCGCCGTCCGGCTTGACCAGTTTGGGGCCGGACGGAACCATTCCGATTGACCGTGCGCAAAATCAAATTCGCGTCGCCACACAATTGCAGCGCACGCAAGGGAAGCATTCGTGGGCAGCCGGGGCAGGATTAATTCGGCGTCAAATCAACAGCAGCGAAACCGATGTGCATCGCGGCTTCTTTTCTTTCAGCAATGATTTTGGGACTGATGCTGTAACCAACTTCCGTTTGGGAAGACCATCGCAATACATCGGTTCCATTGGCAATATTCATCGCGGCTTTCGCTCGTGGGAAACGCAAGTGTTTGCTGGCGACAAGTGGCAGATTTCACCACGATTGAATTTCCAGTATGGATTGCGCTGGCAAGCGGTAACCAAACCGATTGAAGTAAATAGCCTGAATCAGATTCCGTATGACAGCGATTGGAACAATCTGGGTCCTATGCTCGGCTTTGCGTATCGAATGCCGAAAAAACTTGGCGTGTTTCGCGGAGCGTACGGGACGCATTATGGCGAAATCTTTTTTGTCAGCTACCAGCAGATTCGCTTCAGTCCTCCCCTGAACAACAAGGTGGTGGTTGTCGCACCAGCAAGTTTGCTCAATCCGTTTCAAGGGCAAATCGGCAAGCCGACGATTTATGCGCTCGATCCCGAATTGGCGACTCCGTATTCCCACCAATACAACCTTAGTTGGGAGCCGGAACTGAACAAATATCTGCGGCTGCAACTTGGCTACGTCGGCAGCCGGTCTCACAAATTGTTGGTGCTGTGGTATTTGAACCGGGCGCATCCAGTGGCGGATGTTTCGAAAATTACTACCGCAACGATCAATGAGCGCCGCGCAAATCGGGACATTGCCGATTACCGGCTGACGGTGAATGGTTCGCGAGGGTATTTTGACGCGGCGCGTGTTTCGTTGGTGATGTCGAACTGGCACGGGCTGACGACGGATGCTTCGTACTGGTTCAGCAAAGCGATTGATCTGGGTGCCAGTTATACCAACACCGCCAACGAAAACGATTCGCGAAAATCCCGCAGCCAGTCGGAATTTGTTACCCAGCAAGATATGAAAGGCCTGAGCGATTTCGACCAAACGCACGCCTTTTTGCTCAGAACCAGTTACGCGATCAAAGCGCCGAAATTCAGTCGCGCGTTTTCCGCAGTCGCTGACGGCTGGAATTTTTCGGCAGTCGTGCTGGTTAAAACCGGAATCCCGTTCAACATCGCGGCTGGATCGGACGCGCCGGGGTTTGGCAATGTGGATGGAAACGGAGGCGACCGGCCCATTTTGCTCGACCCTTCAATTGTTGGCCGCACGATTTCCGATCCTGATACTTCCCGCCAGTTGCTGCCGCGCACGGCCTTTCGTTTCATCAAACCGGAGGAGATTGTCGCTTTGGGCGAAAGCGGTTCCTTGGGACGTAACGTGTTTCGCAAAGGACCGATTCGAAACGTCAATGCGCAACTTTCGCGTTCGTGGGCTTTCAAACACGATTTACGGCTGACATTCCGCGCGGAATCCGTGAACGTGTTCAACACGCCACAATTTGCCGAACCAGGTTTTGAACTGGCGAATCCGAACTTCGGCGCGATCACCAATACCTTGAACGATGGGCGAACATTCAAATTTGCGATTCAGGTTGGTTGGTAAATGGAAACTCGAAACACGCTGTTTGGCGTTTTTCCCAAGAACGTCAAAAAAAATGAATTCTGACCATAAAAGTTTTACCTCGGCGGCAACCGATGGCATAATCCGCCCGCTTTACGAGAATTGTCCCCAATGATTCGGTATTCGCACCTGCGCTGTAGCCTAAAATCTGGCGCCATAAATAATTCAGTCGCTACTTGTTTAAATCAGGAACGGAAGGTTGGTGCGGATGTCATGACCTTTATGTTGCGGTAATTCACCCGTCGCGGTGTGATGTCTGGCAACAAGATTGTGTCATCTGGAAAGCACAACAACAATTTCCGTCGTGATTTAGCCAACGCGAAGACAGAAGACATAGGAGTATTTCGTGATGGTTAGTCCAGCATCATTACCACCCATTCAACCCGTTGTAGAGCATCATTCCCGGATCAGTGCGTCTGCCCTGCAAAAGGTTTCATTTGAAGCCACGCGCCTTGATCTGTCTGATGCCGCATTCCCAGTAGTTCAAGTTTCCAGTCAAACGGCCCAACCCCAGTCTGACGCGGATCAAGGAACTGCAACTCCAAAGCAAGACAATCAGCAGCCTGGTCAGACGGCTGGACAACCGGTGGAGCGCCGAACGTTCTGGGAGCGCGTTTTCAAGATGCCGCCAATGAGCAAGCGTCTGGAAAAAACGCTGACCGAGGAATGGAAGTTTACCGATCTTAAGCCCCGAAACATTGAATGGCTGATTTCGGAAGAGGGAGAAGAGGCCAGAATCTTCTTTCTTCAAGGTTCGAATGCCCGCCAATATCACAAACTGGTAAAAGAATACGGAATCGGATTTGAAACCAGAACCGGCAAGGTTGTTGACGAGAGTTTTGATACGCTCAGCGAGTACGGCCCGGAGTTGATCGAAAACTACAACGTCCTGATGGAGAACAAGGCGGTCATCAAACGCTACTTCGCCGGTGTTTTCCGTGACGGCAGAATCAGCACCCAGGCGTTGATCCGAATCAGCAATTCCATGTGGTTCGGTCCTTTTGAAGCGCCCAGGTTCAGACAATTTGCCGGATTTTTGCGCGAGCGGTTTCAGGTTCCGGATCATGTCATTGGGCCGATGCTGGCCAGCGTTGGCGATTCGATCTGGTTGCGACAAGTCATGACGCGCCGTTCCGGAGCGCAGGAGTTTCAACAAATCCTGAGCAAAATTGCGCCCACTAGTGAAAATTCTGGGAATGCGTTTGCGCCTGCCCTGCAACTAATGGTCATTGGCGAAGAGCATAAAATTCCCTTCAGCACACTGATCGCTTTTCTGGACGACTTGAAACTGAAGCCGAATGATTTTGGCGCGTTCAGCGCGATTGAATTCAATTTGGGCGCTTACCGGATGGCCAGTGATATCAAATGCCCCACATTCGCCCAATATGTGCGCAAACTGCTGGATGAATATGGCAACGACATCAATCAGGAATCGGCGCGCATGCTTCTGTATTCGTACAGGGAATTCAAGAATGACAGCGATGCGCTGCAATCTTTGCTTTCTCCGAAGTACAGTGAAACCAAAACCTTTTTGAAGAGCGTCGGAACCGTTTCGACCAACATCTGGAATTTGCAGCGAATTGCGATTTTGTCGCAAACCTTGACGCCTGAAAAGCGTGCCAAGATCACGAAAATGGCCCGCGAATTGGCCATTGAGTTGACGGTTGCTGACATCATGTTCCTGGCCGAAATCTC
>CAZXHW010000159.1:0-11914 GCA_964639915.1 uncultured Heliomicrobium sp. | reverse complement strand
AAGCCAGCAAAAGAACTAGAGCGATGCGACCGTTCATTTGCCCAACTCCTTTGCCTTGCCGCGCGGCAGCCAAGCGTATGCGCGCCGCGAATTGCGCCAGAAAAACTTTTCGGCGTTCGCCTGTCCTTTCCCACCAAAATACTCGGCGACGATTTTGTACAAGCTGGCATAAGGTGCGACCAGATTGCTGACCGGCCAGTTGCTGCCAAAAATCAACCGATCCGCACCAAATAGCTCCCACAGCGCATCCAACCTGGGACGGTAAACAGAAAGCTCTTCGATCACGCGGCCATCCACACGGCGCGCAACGTTGGAAACTTTGGCATAAACCTGCTGCAAACGAGCGACTTCCGCCAAAGCCGATTTCATCGCGGCGGGATCCTGATCCCAGTTCGCAAAGGGCAAATGATCAATCACCAATCGTAACTTCGGCGCAAGCTTTGCGATGCGAGGAATGTGCGGCAACAGCGTCGCTCCACCCAACACGTCCAGGGTAAATTCTCGCTCGTCCAATTGCTGCAAATCCCGTTCGAAAGCGCTTTGGCCCAAGCCTTCCGCAATGCTTTTTTCGCCAAGCCGCAACCCACGAAACAGCGGATTGGCGCTGAAGCGTTTGAGCTGCGCGGCAAACTCCGGTGCGCCCAATTTCAGATTGCCGATAAATCCAACAATTTCCGAATTGTCTTTCGCCAAATCCAGAATCCACTGATTGTCTTCGACCCAAGGGCTGGCTTCAACAACGACGGTGCCGACAACATTCAGCGGCGCAGTCAGCGTGCGAAACTGCGCAGGGTAATGCGGCTGATAGAGTAGCTTTTCTTCCGGCCTTGGCCACGGCACGCCTTGCGGGCGCGCAGGGTCGTAAAAATGCGTATGGGTATCAATGGCTGGAAACGGCATACGCAGAGCTGGCAAAGGCGATAGGCCAGCCGCCACACCTGCAAAAGCCGCTGACTGCTGTAAAAAAGCGCGGCGCGTAAAGGGTCGGTCTTTCATGCGTGTCACTGGAGTTGAAAGAAGAAAACCACAGATAAGCAAGGATCAACGAAGGTGAACACAGATCATTTTTTACGATATCTGTGCTTATCCCTGTGAATCAGTGTTCATCTGTGGTTTGTGATCGCTCCAATAGCGTGTGCTCCGGTTACACTTCCAGCTTCCAGGGCGAGCGGTATTTCGCCTTCAGAAACGGGCGAACATGGCTTTGCTTCACCGTCCAGTTCTTTTCATCCCAATCCAGCCAGGTTTTATGCCGCATGGAAAGATTGGCCAGGATGCAGGCCGTCGAAGAGCGCACGCAAGTTTCAATTTCGCTGATGGGCTTCGAGCGGGTTTTGACGCATTCGATGAAGTTTTTCCAGTGCGGAATGTTCAGGTCGCGCATCTGTTGGTTGTTTTCATAAGTCTGCGCTTCGACTTTTGAGTTTCTGTTGGGAACCAGCCAGCAACCGCCACGCGTGACAATGACTGTGGCTTCCGTTCCATGGATCGCCGTTCCGGCGCCTTGATTACCAAACATAGGCATCGGGTTGGCGGTGCGGCTTTCGTAGGTCAGCATGAATTTTGGATATCGAAACGTCGCAATCATCGTATCCGGCGTATCGGTGTTGTCCTGCACATACAGTTTGTCGCCCATTGTTGAAATTGAAGTCGGCATCGGTTCGCCAAAACATTGGTGAACGGGATCAATCAGGTGAACACCCCAATCGGTCATTGCGCCGCCCGCGTAATCCCAGAAGTACCGGAAAGTCGGAAACGTCGTCACGCCCACGCCCCAACGGTTCAGGTTGAAGGGAACTTTCGGCGCTGGCCCCAGCCACATATCCCAATCCAGTCCGGCTGGAACTGGCGCATCAGCAGGTTTGCCCCAACCTTCTTTCTTTGTAGCTCCGGACTGCCAGGTATGGACAAACGTCACTTCGCCAAGGATGCCGCTTTGGACAAGCTCAGCAGCCTTTTTGAAATACCCCCCGGAACGCTGCATCGTCCCGGCTTGAACAATGCGGTTATGCTTGCGCGCAGCCTGCACCATTTTCTGGCCTTCTTCGACATACACCGAAGCAGGTTTTTCAACAAAAACATCCTTGCCAGCCTTGCAGGCTTCGACAGTCATGTAAGCGTGCCAATGATCCGGCGTTGAAATGCACACGGCATCAATGGATTTGTCGGCAATGATTTCCCGAAAGTCTTTGACGACTTTTGGTTTCACTTCCGCTTTGGCCGCTGTGGCAACAGCCCGTTCCAGATGCGGTTGGTATACATCGCAAACCGCTGCTACCTGCACATCGGGCAGCTTCAGTGCAAAGCCCAAATTGCTTGATCCCATTGCACCGATGCCAATATGGCCGGTGGCAATGCGGTCGTTAGCGCCCTTAACGCGTCCTGTGAAAAGCGAGGTAGTCAGCGCTGCGCCAGCGCCTTTCAGAATCGTTCTTCGTTCCACCATGGTTGCTCCTTTGAGGTTGTATCGTTGATTGTTGAGAAAGGTTTTATTGCCTACAGATATATCCAACAAACTTTACGGCAGCGCGAATACCAAAATGGCCGATTGCGAAGCGATGGCAACATATTGTTTGCCCCCCGCCGCATACGCCATCGGCGAAGCCACGATGCGCGCGCCCGTGTAGTAGTGCCACAAGTATTTCCCGGTGCGGCTGTCGAGCGCAATCAGATTTCCGTCGTTGGAAGAAGCGAAGGTCACGCCGCCCGCCGTTGCCAGTACGCCCGTCGCCGAGGAACCCATTTGCAGCGGGAAGTTCCATTTCACCACACCCGTCAACGCATCCAGCGCGCGCACCGAACCGGGCGCGCCATTGGCATCCACTTCGACGCCGCCACCGGTATAGCCTTGTCCGGGCACGGGGCTTTTCGTCACGCTGGTGTAAGTCGCGCAGGCTTCGCGGACCGAAACCAAAAGGAAGCCCGTCGCCGGATCGTAAGACGGCGAACCCCAATTCGCCGCGCCCGCCGCATCCGGGCAAACATGATTGCCTGTGGGCGTCGGTGTAGTGTTCGGCAAAACAATCGGACGGCCTTTGGCGTCAAGTCCTTTTGCCCAGGTTTGTTTGGCGAAAGCCTGACCAGTCAGGAACTCGCCTGTTTCCCGATCCAGCACGTAATAAAACGCGTTACGCTGCGCGGTAACCAGCAGTTTGCGTTTGCGACTATTGATCACGCCATCAATCAGCACGGGAGTTTCATTCGCGTCCCAATCGTGAACGTCGTGCGGCGTGAACTGAAACCACCATTTCATCTTTCCGGTTTCGACATCGAGCGCAACCACCGAACAGGAATACAAATTGTCTCCACCGCGCACAGAGCCATCATAATCCGGCCCCGGATTGCCGGTTGTCCAAAAGATGGTTTTCGTTTCGCTATCATAAGTTCCAGTCATCCAAGTAGGCGCACCGCCAAAATCCGCAGCGCTTTCTGGAATCCAGGTTTTGCGATTCGGATCGTTTGGTTGCGGTGTGGTGAATGTCCGCCAAAGCTTCTTGCCCGTCGTCGCGTCGAAAGCGTCAACAAAGCCTGTCAGCGCGCATTCGCCTGCCGTTACGCCAACGATAATTTTGCCATCAATGGCCAGCGGTGCGTGCGTGTTGGAAATGCCTTTGCGGTAATCGTCCTGCTCGACATCCCAGATGATGTTGCCGCTTTTGGCATCCAGTGCGATCAGGTGCATGTCCAGCGTCGCCAAATAAAGCCGGTCACCGAGCACGGCCAATCCGCGATTGGTCATCACGGTGCAATGGCTGGCCACCTGGGGCAATCGTCGCGTGTATTTCCAAATGGTTTGCCCGGTGCTGGCATCCAGCGCCGTGACATTGTTGAGCGGCCCGGTCACAAACATCATTCCGTCCACCACAATCGGAGTCGTTTCGACCGTCGTGCCGCCAAGCTGCGCCGTCCAAGCACTTTTCAGCGAAGCCACGTTCGCAGGCGTAATCTGCTTCAAGCCAGAGTAATGCGTGCCCCGCAAATCGCCCCAATAAGACAGCCAGTTTTGCGGCTCCGCGCTGGCGTTATTCAGGCGAGCAAACGTCACATTGAAATCCGCCGGCGGTTTCCATTCCGCCTCTGGTTCGTAAGCCTGCGACGAATTGACCAGAAACGCCAAAACATCCGCGCGGTCTTTGGCGCTTAACACCGGATGCGCTTGTTCGGAAGTTTTGATGCTGACATCGCGTTTGTTCAGAAAATGCCATTTGCGCCCTTCGTCCATTAAGTGAAGAGTAAATGTGTCTTCGTTTTTCTTGAAGCCGCGCACCACAGCGCCCGAAGCCAGCCGCGCCTCGGTCAGTTTGATCGGTGCTTGCATCCGACGGCTGAGTTCCGGCAATCGCTGGCGACTGCGAATGTCTGTCAGGTCAGCAGCCAGAATGTCTCCGCGTCCGCCAAACATATGACACGCACTGCATTTGGCTGCACCGAAAAATAACTGTCGTCCTGCTTCTGGGTTTCCAGCGACGGCATCGAGTTTGGCTTTGCCAGAAAGCGAACGCAAGAAAGCGACAACCTTTTTCGCCTCCGCTTCGGACAACGCGATGGCGGGCATCTGCGTTCCCGGAATGCCTTTGACAATGTTGCGCAACAGGTCTTCGTCAGTGCTGCCGTGTTTCCATTGCCCGCTGGTCAAATCCGGCGCGCGCCCGCCTTTGCCTGTGTCGCCGTGACAAGCGGAACAGTTCTGGGCAAACAGCTTTGCGCCTTCCCTGACGACTTCATCCTGTCCATTGTCCGGATGTTGGGTTAAACCGACGCGAACGCCGCCAACACTGACTGCGAGCAGGAAGAGTGAAAAAACGATGTGTTTCATCTCGTTTGATTGGATTGTTGATTGCAATGATTGGCGCGGCTCAATGCAGCGACCTTCTGAAAGCAGTGAATCTGTGATTGAATTTCGGCTATGGCTATAACACGACGCACTTTTCTCATCAACGCCAGCGCGGCCTCTCTGCAATTGTCCGCCTTGGCAAACGGTAAAAAGAATCCTCACATTCTGCTGCGTTCTTCGTGGCAGGTGTTCAACATCGGCGACATTGCGCACACGCCGGGCGTGTTGGCCTTGCTGGAAAAATATCTGCCGGATGCCGAAGTCCGTCTGTGGGCATCGCCGGATTTGTCCGAAGAAGTCATGGCGATGGAGCATCGGCGTTTTCCCAGGCTGCAAATCGTTAAGGGAACCATCGGCGAAAACGGCAAGGCGTCGAATCCGGAACTACAAACCGCCATCGAATGGTGTGATCTTCTATTGCACGGTTCCGGCGCTTCGCTGGTGGCGTCAAAAGATGTTGCCGCTTTCATAAAACACACCGACAAACCGTTTGGCGTGTACGGCATCACGCACGGTTCGTTTCAGTCCGGCGCAAATGACAAAGAGTTGCTCAGCCAAGCACGATTCGTTTATTTCCGAGATTCGGTTTCGCTGAAGCTCGCGCAAACCGAAGGCGTTAAAGCTCCGGTCATGGAATTCGCGCCTGATGGGGCATTTGCTTGCGACTTGCGCAACGACGAAAAGGCGACCGCTTTCCTGCGTGCCAATCAACTGCAAGACGGCCAATTTCTCTGTTGCATCCCGCGTTTGCGCTACACGCCGTATTGGAAATATCGGAATCAGCCCATCAATTCCGAACGTGCTGCGCGCAACGAAGCGATGGCCGAACACGACCACGCGCCATTACGCGCGGCGATTACCGCCGTCGTGCGTGAAACCAAGCATAAGGTTTTGCTGTGCCCCGAAGACTTGAGCCAGATGGAAGTCGGCAAGCAATGGGTTTATGACAAGCTGCCTGCGGATGTGAAGCCGCGTGTCGTCTGGCGTGCCGAGTTCTGGCTGACGGATGAAGCCTTGAGCGTGTACAGACGTTCGGCGGGTTTGTTTGGGTTGGAAATGCACTCGCCGATTATGTGCATCGGTAATGGAATCCCGGCCATTGTCGGACGCTTTGCCGAACAAACCAGCAAAGGCTTTATGTGGCGTGACATCGGGCTGGGAGATTGGCTATTTGATTTTGATCAGGAAGCCGACATTGAGCGCTACGTACCGGCAGTTTTGGAATTGGCCAAAAATCCCGCGAAGGCAAAAACCAAAATTGTGAAGGCACGCAAGTTTGTCGAACAAAGGCAACGCGCGACGATGCAATTGCTGCGCGCCACGCTGGATAAACTCTGAGAAAAGGAAACAAAAGCGCCGCCCTGTTCAATCTTTAAGCTTGTATTCGCCAGGCTTGAGCTTGGTTTCCCAGCGGCGTCCGCCTTCCAGTTCAACGCGAAGTGTGGCCTGAGGATTTAACGGATTGCCGCCATCCAGGATGACGAGGGCGGCGCGTTCCGTCGCGCTTTGCTTTTCCCGGATCCGCGCCATGAAACTCGCCCACTTGCCGTGCGCCTGTAACAACCCGGCTTCCACCATCTGGTAATCAATGTTGTTCGCGGTGAACCGAAACATGCCCCGAGCTTTACCTTTTGCGGCTTGAGTCAGTTGCACAGCGATGTCTTTGGTCTTGATGGAAAGCGCGCGCGCCTGTTGCGGGCGCATCGGACGACTGGGCAAATCGGCCATGCGGATCAGCACGCGCCCGGATTTTTCACCCGTACCTTTGCCATCGCGCAACGCGAAGCGTCCGTTGACCAACACGTGCCGCATGCCGTCAGACGCCAGCGTCGGCTGTTCATACGTCGCGTGGTCAATGATCGTAGCAGAATCGAAAACAGCAATATCCGCAATCATGCCCACAGCCAGAAAGCCTCGGTCGGCCAAGCCAATGATGCTGGCGGGCAAACCCGTCATCTTGCGCACAGCGTCTTCCAGCGTCAGCGCTTTTGTCTCGCGCACGTAATGCCCCAGCACGCGCGGAAACGTGCCGAAATAGCGCGGATGCAACCCGGGATTTGCCTCCGCCGCGCCACAATCGCAGGAAACGGCGCTGCCGGGATAGCGCAGCAACTCGATCAAATCCGCTTCCGCCCCAAATTTCAAAATCGCCGAAGGGCTTTCTTTTTCCAGAATACTGATGATTGTTTCCCCCGCGCCTGCATTCCGTTCGCGCATGTATTCCGTGAATTGGCGCTGATGCGAAGCCACGTAAATATTTTCCGGCGTCAGAATCCGAGCCTTGATGGCTGCTTCGATTTCCTGCGCGATGCGTGGGCGCAGCGTCGGGTCGGCAAACCGCTTCAGCATTTCCGCGCGTCCGCCTTCCACAGCCCAGGCCGGAACAAACAACGATCCCAAACCGGTTTGCCCCGCCAGATAAGGATAAATATCGGTAACTGTCTCGTGCCCACGCGCCGAAGCCGCGCGCATCATCGCCACAGCTTTGGCGGCGTTGCCTTGTTCGTGTCCCTGAACTTTCATGTGCGTAACGACGGGCATGACGTTTGTCTTTTCGCCAATCTCTATGGTTTCGCCGATGGCTTTCAAACTGCTGAAATTGTTTTCAGGCGTCAGCCGGTCATGATTCGGAAAGTTCGTGCGCCAAGGCGTTGCCGCCTGCATCACGGCGACGACTTCGTCGGTGCGCGCAAAATAGCCGGGCTTGTAATCCAATCCGGCGGAAACTCCCCAAGCGCCTTGCTTCAGGTTATCGGTCAACAGATCGCGCATCTTTTGAATTTCGGCAGCAGTCGGGCGACGATCCGCCTGTCCAACCACCGAAGCCCAAACGGAATTGAATCCGACGTACGCGCCCAGGTTTACCGCCAATCCCGCCGCGCTAAAATCGTTAAGCTGTTTGGCAATGTTCAGACTGCCTGAGCCATCGGCATTGATGATTTCGGTGGTAACACCCTGCGTCAGCATGTTGACCGCCGTCTTCACTCCGGCAAGCGTCGCGTGGCTGTGCAGATTGATGAACCCTGGCGCAACGACTAATCCGCTGACATCCACTTCTACGGTGGCTTTGCTGTCCCGCAGATTGCCAATGCGGTGAATGAAGCCGTTCCGAACCGCAATGTCTCCGCGATAGCCCGGCGCGCCCGTGCCATCTACAATTAAACCATTGCGCAAGATGACATCGTAACTTTCCGCTGCGCCGCGCGTGGTCGGCGGAAGGAACAATGAGGTAATGAGAAGGCATAGCAAGAAGCGTTTCATAAAGGCTCCTTTACACTTGCTGCAAATTTGCTCAGACCCAATAGGTTCAGGTGCTGGTCGTAACCGATTTCATTCGTCAGCACTTCGACACAGGCTTTTTCGATGTCCTTTTCGGAAATGTAATTCGCCATAACTGAAACCGTATGGAACCGAATTATGCGGAACAAGGAAATCGGAAACGAGGCAATGCGCGTGATGTCAGCACTACTTTTCAAGCACGCATTTCGTGCGGGTAAAGATCCGGGAACCAGTGACTGGCAACATGTGCTGGGAAACCCAATCGAACCACGCCTTTTTCCGAAGGCGAAGTCAGCAGGCCTTCGTCCAACAGGCTTTTGAGGATATTGCGTCCGGTGCGTTCGCTCATTTCGATGATGCGAAAGGCTTCGCCGCGCGTCAATTCTCCGCGCGTCGCCACTGCTTTCAGCAATTCTGCCGCGCGTGGATGGACCGCAGTGATGGTTTGGCCTTTGGCACCCACAATCATTCCCGCATTCCGCAACGAAACGTATTGTTCCAATCGGCCCAGCAAGCCCGGCAGCGCCAGCAACCCGTTCATATAAGTCGCCTGATCCAGACAAACTTCCAGAAAGAAGCGGCAAAATTCCGTCAACGCCTGGTCTGACAGATTGCCGCGTCCATCCAGATCGTTTTGGCGTGGCGCGTCTGCCGCCGCCAGATGTTGCCGGTAAGCATCGCGCCGCCGCGCCAGGCCGCGGCTGACATTCCACAATCCGTAACCGCGCAGTTGGATGCGGTGCAAATAAGCATCCGTGAACAGCCGTGCCACACGTCCGTTGCCGTCCAAAAATGGATGAATCCACGTCAGGCGATGATGCGCGGCGACCAGAGCGATGATGGGGCGTAACCCCTGCATCGTAGCCGGATCAAAAACCTGAGCGAAGCGGTGCAGAAACCCTGCCAGCGATTCCGGCGCGGGCGCAATGTGACGACCCACTTGCACAATCCGGTCGCGCAAAGCTCCCGCTTCCACCCAGGCGCGCTCGTCGCCATCACCGCCCACCCAGCGCAAACGCTCCGGCAAGGATTCATAAAACTTTTGATGCAGCCCGCAAAGAAATTCCGCGCTGGCGACATTGGTCTGCGGTTCGGCGCGTAAGCGCTCGGCCAGTTTGATCTGCACTTCAATGTGAATGCGGCTCTCAAGCTGCAAATCGCGCTTGTTCGGATCGGCGGAATAATCGCTGTGCATTGCCCGTTCGATGTCCACCGGGTGCGTGTTATGACCTTCGATCAGGTTGCTGTAATAACTGTTCACCACGTGCAATAAGGCTTGGATTTCTGTCAGCACGACGGGAGCCAGACGACCTTCCAGTTGCGCTGAAACCGCGACGATTTCGCGCGCCAACTCTTCCAGCTCGCCGGTGCGCGCGGGGAAATGCGGTTCCATTTGGCTGATTTCCGTAAACATTTTGCCGATCCGATTGCCGATCCTGGAAGACGTTAAGTTGAATGGACGGCGCAGTATAGCAGGAGTCACAGTGTCCAGAACCAAGAAATTTTGCCGATGTTTGGCAGCCGCGTAGCGGCGGCCTGAATTTAGCCCGGCGTTTTCAACGCCGGGAAGCGGGCAGAATTTACTCGCGTCACGTCAGTGACGCTTGAATTCAACCATCGCTGACGCGACGGAATGATGGTGGTTCGCTCGACCGTGGATTGGCATCCACGGCTAAATTCAACTGCCGCTACGCGGCAAAAAGGCAGCTTTACTTTTTCATCACTACCCATTTCTACAAACATTCGGCTCCGCTGGAGCCAACCGCAAGCTGCCGCGCTGATCAAACGCGGCAACAATTTGTCATGCATTTGGTGGGGTTGGTAACGACAGCCTGACCGGAATCGTTGAGGGGCAATCTTTTTTGATCAATCGGATGTCTGTATGATGTCCGCGCTTTTCTCGCGCAAGTTCGACGTTTTCACTTCCAGCACATCAGGAGACTTCCATGCGTCAGCGATTGATTCTGCGATTCTGGTTTATGGGCTTTTGCTTGCTCAGCTTGGTGTCTTTCATACCACGCGCTCCGCAGGCAGCGCAAAACTCGCAGCGACCCAATATCCTTTGGCTTTCGACGGAAGACATCAGCCCTGACCTGGGATGTTACGGAGACGAATACGCGCACACGCCGAACTTGGACAAATTTGCCACGCAAAGCGCACGGTACACGAATGCGTTTTCTTCTGCGCCGGTTTGCGCGCCTTCGCGGTCGGCAATCATCACGGGAATGTATCCGACGACGATTGGCTCCATGCACATGCGGTCGAAAGCTGTGCCGCCCGCCGGCGTCAAAGCTTTCCCGGAATATTTGCGCACCGCCGGGTATTACTGCACGAACAATTCCAAAACCGATTACAACTTCGAAGCGCCGCCTTCGAACCGGCCACCCGACACCGTTTGGGATGAAACCAGCAACAAAGCGCACTGGCGAAATCGCGCGGACAAATCACAGCCGTTTTTTGCTGTGTTCAATTTCGTGGTCACGCACGAAAGCCAAGTTCGCGTTCCCGATAATCAATACAAACAAAACACCGCGCGACTGAAACCGGAAGAGTTTCACGATCCCGCCAAAGCCAAGTTGCCGCCGTATTACCCGGACACTCCGCTGGTTCGCAAAGACTGGTCGCGGTATGCCGACAACATCACGGCCATGGATTACATGGTTGGCGATGTGCTGAAACAGCTTGAAGAAGACGGCTTGGCCGATAACACGGTCGTGTTTTTCTGGGGCGATCACGGGCGAGGGCTGCCGCGCGGAAAGCGATGGCTGTACGATTCCGGCATTCGCGTGCCATTGATGGTGCGCTGGCCGGGCAAGATCAAACCCGGTGTTGTGGATGATGTTGTCAGTCTGATGGATCTGGGACCGACAGTGCTTTCCATTGCTGGCGTGCCGGTTCCGGCAGTGATGCAGGCCCAGGCGTTTCTGGGAGATCAGAAAAAAGCGCCTCGCCAGTATGCGTTTGCGCACCGCGACCGCATGGATGAGTCTTACGACATGATGCGTTCGGTGATAGACAAACGCTTTCATTACATCAAAAATTTTTTCCCCGGACGGCCTTACGCGCAGCACATCGAATACATGGAAGAAATGCCGACCATGAAAGAGATGCGGCGGCTTTACAAAGACCACATGAACGCGCTGGATCCGAATTACGGCAAAGCCATGACCCCTGCGCAGTTGTTGTTCTTCCGTCCGGAAAAACCCGCCGAAGAGCTGTACGACGTGACGGTTGATCCGCATGAAATCAACAATCTGGCTGCAATGCCCGAACACCAGCAAACGCTGAAACGAATGCGCGCGGTTTTGGCGGACTGGCAAAAGCAGACGAAAGATTTGGGCTTGGTACCGGAGTTGGAATTGCGCGAGCGCATGCGTCCCGGCGGCGTCTGGCAAAAGGTGGCAACTCCGACAATCAGCCAAAAGACGGTTGGCGACAAAACGGTCTTGAGCCTCACTTGCCCAACTGAAGGCGCATCCATCGCTTACACTACGGAAGCCGGGCTAACCGCCAGATGGAAACTGTATTCCGGTGAACTGACTTTGCCTGCCGGAACGACATTGCGTGCTAAAGGCTGCCGGTTGGGTTATCTGGATAGTGATGAGGACAGCAACCACTGATAAACACGGATCAACACAGATAAGCACAGATCAAACTTTTTCCCACTTATCCGCGTTCATCTGAGTGAATCTGTGTTCATCTGTGGTTTTCCTATCTACTTCAAACAAGCCCTTTTCCGACACCAAATCCCTTCTTTCGCTTTGCCACAGAGCTATGCTACTGTGCGCCGCGCTGGTGAAA
>CAZXHW010000158.1:0-11964 GCA_964639915.1 uncultured Heliomicrobium sp. | reverse complement strand
CAAGGCAATCCGGGGCCAGCCAATACGCACAACGTCAATCTGGCGTTGCGTCAACTTCGACAGATCATCGAAAAAGAGAATTTTGAAAGTATTGCCTTGCCGCGCTTGGCGACGGGTGTTGGCGGATTGGCTTGGAGCGAGGTGCTGCCCTTGATCAAAAAGCACCTTGGCGACCTGAAGATTCCGGTTTACCTGTATTCAACATATCAGAAAGGAAAAATTGCGGAAGAATAAAAGCCATTATTTGAAAGACAGGAAGGGTGTCGGTTCATCTTGCAAAGCGAACTGAGGGAAAGCTTGGCAAAATGAGTAGACACCCCTTTTCTATGTTTGGTTACTTTGATTCAGAGCTGGCACGTCGCCGTTGCGCCCCTTCGAGCAAGCGATTGGTCGAAACGATTGCCCGCCGATGCGTGCCGCGCCCGGCCTCACCACTTGCATCTTCGACCCGCACTTCAAAAAGATAGAGCTTGCCTTCCTGGCCGACGTATTCAGCCGTTGCACGAACTGCTTCTCCACACGCCGTCGGAGCCGAATGCATCACGTCAACGGTCACGCCGACTGACAATTCCCCTTCTGCCAAGAGCGGGCGCATTACCCGCGCTGCAGCAAGCTCCATCAGAGCAACCATTCGCGACGTGGCAAACACATCCGGAAATTGATCTCGCGGATCCGCCGATAGTGCGCTGGCAAGGTCTTCTGTCGTCACGGTCCAATGAACAACTGCGCTTTCTCCTGCATTCAATGTTGCTCGATTCATATTCCCTCCTCTTTTAGGTTAATCGTCAGGCCTGCGTCATTCGTATGCGATATCTCACCGCCAATCCGGCTAAATCGGGTTTCAGCAGTTTTCTGCCACGGCTCAACCGCGACATCACTGTGCCAATCGGAATTCCGGCAATCCTGGCCACTTCCTTGTACGAAAGCTCATGCACATACGCCAGTAAAAGAATTCTGCGGTAACGCTCCGGCAATTTGGCAACAGCCTTTAGCACATCTTCATCGTTCAGATATTCCGGAACCGATGGTTCAGCAGCCATTTGTTGCATTAACTCTTCTTCGTGCGTGGATGGTTGCTTCATCCGAAACCATTTGCGCCGATGGTGCGACAGCACATGGAAAAGAATCTTGAACAGCCACGCTCGGCAATTTGTGCCCGGCTGGAAACGATCAAACGACTTCCAAGCTTGCAGGAACGTTTCCTGAACGATGTCTTCCGCTTCGGTGACATTGCCGATTGTGCGACGGGCAATGTGGAACAGATAGTTCAGATGCGGTAACGCTGCGGATTCAAAATCTTCAACTTGCGCGCCGGTATTCATAGTCCTCCTTCGACTCTGATACCAGGTTGTGCTGCTCCAACATTGCCTGTGATCAGACGTGCGCCGCGTTGATTCGTGAAATAGGACCAGATCCATTCTCGCAGTACCAGATTGCGATGACGAGGATCAACCAGCGAGACAAGATGAACGAACATCCACAGCAGCCAGGCCACAAAACCCGAAAAGCGCCAGCCGCCGATTTGCGCAATCGCTTTGTGGCGTCCAATCGTCGCCATGCTGCCTTTGTCGCTGTACTTGAATGCTTCGCGCGGCACGCTCTTCAAATCGTTCAGAATGTTGTTCGCGGCGCATGTAGCCTGTTGCATTGCCGCCGCTGCAACGCCGGGAACAACACCGCTTTCGTCTTCGAAGAAAGCCATGTCCCCGATGACGAAGACTTGCGGATGATCGGGAATTGACAGGTCTGGCTGCACGCGGACTTTGCAAGCGCGACCAACGAGTTCAGCACCCAACGCCTTTCCCAAAGGCGAAGCGCTGACGCCAGTTCCCCACAAAGTCACGTCGCATTTGATCCATTCATCGCCGACTTTGATGCGCCCGGATTCGACTTCTTTGACCAGGCTGTGCGTAAAAACTTCGACACCCAGTTCGCGCAAATGCCGTTCGGCGGCCTGCGAAAGGTTTTCAGCAAAGGAGGCTAAAACGTGCGGCGAATGTTCAAAGAGCAGGACGCGCGCTTTCCGTGTGTCAATCAGTTTGAAATCGCCGGCCAACGTTTGCCGCGCGATCCCCGCAATCGCGCCCGCGAGCTCCACGCCAGTCGGGCCACCGCCAACAACGGCGAACACCACAGGCTCAGGCGTTCCTGTGATGACGGCTTTGCGTTCAGCCAGTTCGAAGGCAAGCAAAACGCGGCGGCGAATTTCCAGCGCGTCCTCGATTGTTTTCAACCCAGGCGCCTCTGCTTCCCAGTCATCGCGTCCGAAGTAGCAGTGCCGAGCGCCCGCCGCGACGATCAGATAATCGTAGTCAATCTGCACACCGTCGTGCAGATTGACTACCCTTTGTTGAAGATCGAAGCCGATAACGTCTCCCAATATGACTTCGACGTTTTTGTAACGATGCAACGCGTGGCGGATCGGCAATGCGATTTCGCCCGGCGACAACACAGCGGTTGCTACCTGATACAACAGCGGCTGGAACGTGTGATGATTTTTGCGATCAATCAAAATCACTTCGACGTCTTTGTTGCCGAGCGATTTCGCCGCGTTCAATCCGCCAAACCCGCCTCCGATGATGACGACTTTCGGTTTGCTTTGTTGGTGATCCATTCAGTTGTTCTCCTTCTTATGCTTCGGTCGGTTTGCGATTGCATCTACAGATAGAAAGACCACGGGGAACACTAGGATCACGGGGAAAATTTGGGAAAGGTGTTTGTTTTCCCCGTGTGCCCCGTGCCTCCCCGTGGTTGATTCCGTATAGACAAATAAAATCCGACCTAAAACCTCTTCTCTCTTATCGGTGAGCCAATTCTCCAGTTGGCGCACCGATCACTTCCGCATTCGCGGCGGCGGCCTGATGCCCCGGCTCGCCAATGGTGTCCCACTTCACCAGTTTCAGGTCCAGCACGAAGATGGCGTACAGCACCGGAACCAGCAGCAAGGTCACAAAGGTCGCGATGGTCAACCCGCCGATTTGCGCGTAACACATCGGCTCCCACAGCGGTCCGCCGTGCGAAGCCAGGGGAAACAATGCGATTACCGTCGCGCCGACTGTGATCAGCACCGGACGCAAACGCATGATTCCCGCATCCAGCAAGGCTTCACGCAATGGAGCGCCGTGTTCGTGCGCTTCCTCGATAAAGTCAAAGAGCACAATCACGTGGCTGACGATGACGCCGACCAGGCTGACGCAGCCCAGAAAAGCCATAAAGCCAAACGGCGAGCCCATCACCCACAGCGCAGCCAAGGCCCCAACCATCCCGAAAGGAATTGCGGCGAAGACGATCAACGGCTTGACCGCGTGTTTGAACTGGAAGACCAGCGCCAGGAAGATGGCGACAATGGAAATTCCCAGCACCATCGTCAGGTCTTTGAAGCCTTTGACCTGGTCTTCCTGTTCGCCGCCGATTTCCATCTTGTAGCCCGGAGGCAGCGCGCCTTCTAACGTCGTCAGCTTTTCGCGCGCGGCCTTCATCACTTCCGAAGGCAGCACGCCGTCTTTCGGAAAGCAGGAAACGGTGATGGTGCGGAACTGATTCCGTCGCCGCAGCTTTTCCGTCTGCATGCCGTGTTCAATGGTCGAGACCTGCCCCAACGGCACGCGCCCAGTCCCTTGCGAAGAGATGACGTACAGATTGTTCAGGTCAGCAAGCTGCGACCGCTCTTCCATTCGCATGCGAGCAACGACCGGAATTTGCTTGTCGCCTTCGCGCAGGGTGCTCACCTTCTGGCCGGTGATGGCCGTGGAGGAAGCCGCCGCAACATCGTAATTGGTCACGCCCGCCAGATTCGCTCGATCCGGATCGGTCTTCAGTTTGACGGTAAAGCTTTCATCGCCCCAATCGTCGCGGACGCGCACCGTGGTCGGGATTGAGCGGAAAATCTCCTTGACCTTTTCAGCCTGGGCGCGCAACGCCTGAGCGTCGTCACCGGAAATCCGAATCTGAACGGGAAGCCCAACAGCTTTGCCGGATTCAAGCTGGCGCACATCAACACGCGCTCCGGCGACTTCCGCCGACAAAGCTTTTTGCAACGGCGCGATCAAGTGATTGGTGTCGTGTTTGTCTTTGACCTGAATGATGATCTGCGCGTAATTGAGTTGTTGCAGCTCCGGCGAAACAGAAAACCAGAACCGTGGTCCGCCACCGCCGATAAAGGTCGTCAACGATTTCAACACGTCGGCTTCTTTGTGCTCCTCGCCGTATTCTTTTGCCACCTGGCGAATAACTTCCTCCGCGCGATGAGCGGCTTCGTTCGTTGCAGCCAGCGGCGCATCTTCTGGCAACCAGACATCCACATAAGACAGGTAAGACAAGTCCTTCGGGAAGAATGACGGCTTGAGCTGGCTCATGAAAACTCCGCCCAGCGCCAGGAAAGCGAGCGCACCAGCCAGAAACTTCCAGCGATGGTTGATCGCAGCGTTGCCGATTCGGTAGTAAAACGCGGCAAAGCCTTTCTTGCGTTTCTCCTCGATGGTCGGTTCTGCTTTTGGCCGCAACAGGTAATAGCCAAGCAGCGGGATGAAGGTCATCGAAACCAATCGCGAGGCCACCAGCGAACAGGTCAGCACCACCGGCAACGAGTAGATGAATTCACTGGTCGCACCGCCCATCAACAGGAATGGCAGGTAAGCGACGATATTCGTCACCGTGGCATACATAATCGCCGAAGCCAGCTTCGTCGGCCCCAGCCACGCTGAAATGATGGCTGGTTGCCCTTGGGCCAGTTGGCGTTTGATCGCGTCGCCCGCCACAACCGGATCGTCCACCAGCAACCCGAGCGCAATGATCAGGCTGGCAATTGAGATTTGCTGCAAGTCCAAGCCCAACGCATACATCATCCCGAAGGTCATCAACAGGGTGACCGGCATTGAAAGCGCCATCAGCGCCGCCGAACGCCATTCCCAGAACCCAATCAACGAAACGATGACGACCAGAATGATGGCTTCGTACAAACTGTTCATAAACAGATTGACGTTTTCGCTGACCTGTAACGGTTGATCGGAAGTCCGCGCCATCACCAGATCGCCCGGCAGACGCTGTTTCAAATCTGCCAGCGTGGCGTCAATGGCCGTGCCGAACTTGTCAATCTGTTCGCCGGAACGCATTTGCGCCGACAGCGTGATGGCGCGCGTGCGATGCCAGTTACCCTGCGCATCGCGCCAGTTGTAGTAATTCAAGAAAGTCGGCGGATTGTTGTAACTGCGCACCACGTCCGCCAGGTCGCGCAGGTACACCGGCGCGCCGTTGGTCGAAGAAGCCACAGCCACATCGCCAATTTCTTTTTCGCTTTTGAATTCGCCGGTCGGATCAATCGAAAGATTTTTGCCTTCGGCTTCAAGCTGGCCGCCCGGCAAAGTGATGTTGCGCGCGCTCAGAATGTCCGGCAGTTTTGAAGTCTGTATGCCGTACGCCGCCAGCCGTTCCTGCGAGTAGTAAAGAAAAATTCTTTCATCCAGCAGCCCTGTGCGGCTGACTTTGGAAACCATCGGCAACGTCTTCAGACTTTTCTCGATCAGGTCTGTGTATTGATCAAGTTCCCGGTAGCTGTACTTGTCTCCTGCCACCGCCGCCAGTCGCGTACGCGTTTCGCCCGGATCGCGGATGACCGCCAACGGCCAGGCATCAGGATGAAATTCGGCAATTTGTAACCGCTCGCGAACGAAGCGTTCTGCAGTTTTCAGCAACGCGGCGTCATCCAAACTGACCGCCGCATCCACACCAATGAAGCCAGCGCCTTCCAGTAATCGAGCGTCACTCAGCGCGTTTTGTTCTTGCAGGTATTCGACAAACAGATCGCGGTGCTTGCGAACCATCTGCAAATTGCCGCCTGCAATGGTTTGCGGTAAACAAACAACCAGCGAAACCCGCCTTCCTTCTGATGACGATTGCGAGCGTGCCTGCTCGATGGCCGGTTGAATCGCTTTCGCGCGCAATTCAATTTCCAGGTCGTCAACTTTCGGGCTGGCAACGGTCAGCATCAGCGCCGCCGTATCGCCAAAGTCTTTGATGAAGTTGATTGGCCCAGCGCCATCGGGTAGATCGTGAATGCCGTCCAGTTTGAGTTTGATGTCGTCGAGCTCCTTGCCGGTCTCTTTCAGCTTTTCGTCCAAATCCAGATAAACCACAGACAAGCCCGTGCGCGAAATTGACTCGACCTTTGTCACTTTGGCGTTGGACGCAACCTGCGTTTCGATTTTCTTGGTGACAAGCTGTTCGACTTTTTCTGCGCTTGCGCCGCGCCAGGGCGTCAGCGCAACCGCCGTCCGCACCTGCACTTCAGGGTCTTTGCGGCGAGGCATGCCCCAGTAACCATAAGCGCCCCATAGACAAGTGACGACCAGCAGTACCCAGGCCACGTGGCGCGTTTCGACAAAAAACCGAGAAGTGTTATGTGTTTTTTTGATGATGTCTTCGTCGCTGCGATGTTGTGACATTTGGATTCTCCCTCCGAAAGTTAGCCTCGTCCCTATGTCGCGTAGCGACAGTTGAATTTAGCCGTGGGTGAAACCCACGGTAAGGAACGCAGGGCTTCGCGTCGCGTCAGCGACGCTTGAATTCAGGCGTCGCTGACGCGACGCAGGTTTGAGACTGTCCTTTCCCGGCGTTGAAAACGCCGGGCTAAATTCAGGTCGCCGCTAGGCGGCTGCATAAGCATTTACGGAATGACCAGCAAGGCTTGTCCGTCGAGCGTTAATGTGGCCCCGGCAGTGATGACGCGCTCGCCAACGCTGACGCCTTCCAGCACGACCATTGTGTTGCCAAGCGCTTCGCCCAATTTGACGATGCGCGAGCGGGCGATTGAATGACCGGCTTTATCTTCCACAACGAAGACGGCGTATTGACCAGGTTGATCTTTGGCGCGAACGATGGCGGAAACCGGCACGACCGTGACAGGCTGCGCAGGTGCGCCAGAATCCCTGGGAGCCACTTCCAGCGAAGCGATCATCCCAGACTTCAGCACCTGCTTCTCATTGGGAATGGTGACTTCGATTTCAAACACACGGCTTTTCGGGTCTGCCGCAGGCGCAACGCGTGAAATCTGACCGTGAAACTCCGTTCCAGGCAGCGATTCGGTGGTGACAGTCAATTCCGCCCCCAACTGCATCTTCGCTACAGCCAGGTCGGGCACGCCGAAGACTGCTTTGACCGAACTCAGATCGGCCACCACGAATCCCGGTTTGCCCGAAGAAACGAGCGCGCCGACTTCCACGCTTTTTTGCAGCACGACGGCATTCATTGGCGAGCGAAGCGCTGTGTCTTGTAAGGGAATACTCGCTTCGGCAATCACGGCCTGCGAGCCTTTGACCTTGGCACGAAGCATCTCGATTTGCGCACGCGCGGATTCGGCTCTGGCTTCCAGCATCGCCACTTGTGACCGCGCGGCATTGCGTTTGGCCTGCGCAGTTTCAAACTGCGTTTTGGAAGCGTCATAGTCGGCTTTGGTCATGCTCTGAGTGCCGAACAGGTTCTTTGCGCGCTCGAAATCCAGCCCTGCTTTTCCAAACGCGGCGTCAGCTTCAGCCAGTTGCGCTTTGCTGGAAGCGACGGCGGCCTGCGCATCGGCGAACTGCGATTGCCCGGAATCCAGGCCCGACTTCGCTTCGGCAGATTGTGCTTCAGCTTGATTGACCCGGACGGCGTAATCGCTTTGGCGCAACCGTGCCAACACGGCACCTTTGGCCACAATGTCGCCATCCTGCACATCGCGCATCCGGCCATCCACGCCGCGCACCTGCTGAATCCCTTCGACGTATCCGCCGACCTTAAAGGCCAGTTCCACTTGCGAATGCGGCATGATCACCGCTGAATACCGCACGCCATTGCTGACGGAGTTTTGTTCCACAGCTTTGACTTTGACGGAAACAGGCGCGGATTCCGCTGTTGCCGTTTTCTCGCGGCATCCCGTCAGGAAAGTGGCGCAAAGCAGCGCGCCGAGCATCAGTGCAAAATTCGTTTTCCGAAAATTCGTTCTCATTGTTCCCCTCCGATTGCTTTCTCGAAATCGGCTCTGGCGGTCCAAAAGGACAGCAGCGCCTGTTGATATTGGTGATTGGCTTCGGCCAGCGAGTTCTGCGCGTTCAGCACATCTTTCAACAAAGCCGCTTGCATCGTGTAACGGTTCGAAGCGACGCGCACTTGTTCCGTCGCCGTTTCTTCGGCCAGGCGGCCAATGGCCAACAGTTGATGCGTTTGTTGCAGCTTGCGGAACTTGGCGTTGACTTCCATCAGCACGGAGCTTTCGGTTTCGCGCGCGGCTTGTTCCGCCTGTTCAATGCTGCGGCCTTTTTCGGCAAGCTCGCGTTTTTTGCGTCCCCAATCGAACGGCTCCCAACTGAGCGTGATGCCGAAGGTTGAAATCTGGCGCGGCGCAAAATTGATGTTCTGCGGCGATACGTAACTGAAGCTCAGGCCGACATCGGGAATGTATTCCGACTTTTTGATCTTCTTGTCGTATTGCGCCTGTTTGATCTTCAACCGCGCTTCCTGAATTTCGGGCCGGTTTTCAATCGCTTTTGCGCGCGCGGCAACCACGTCAACTTCATAGCGGCTGAACGTTGGAGCCGCGCTGACGCTGAATTCGGTGTGAATATCGCGCCCCATCAGTTGATTGAGCTTTTCCTTTTGCGAAGCCAGTTGATCGGTCAATTCCTGGGCTTCGTATTCGGATTTCGCCAGCCGGGTTTTGACTTCCAGGCCTTCGGATTTCAGCGCCACCTGCTGGACGATGTAATCGCCCGTCACGCGGTCAAGTTCGCGGTACAGTTTGATCGTTTCCGCCATTGTGTTCATCGCGCTTTGCGTTTGTAGAATTGCGTAATAAGCCTGTTTGATGTCGTTGATGACGACTTGCTGCTGCGCTCTGACTTCCTGGCGGGCGATTTCGCGCCCGGCATTGAGTTGTTTCAGGTTCAGGCCGATCCGATAAAGCTGCGAAATCGGCTGATTGATTTGGCCGACCATCACAAAAGTCGGGCGGCGCGCCGTGCTGATTACCGTATCAGTGGACGGAATGGGCCCGATGCCTGGGTAATCACCGAACACGCCCCGTTCGAATGTGTAATCAATCTTGTTCAGCAACTGCGAACCCATCGCGGTGAATTTGAATTCCGGCAACCGATATGTGCGCGCCGCAGCCAGCCGGTCTTCGGATTTGCCCAGTTCCAATGCGGCATTTTTGACTTGCCGGTTGTCGCGCAGAGCCAGCTCAATTGCCTGCTCCAGCGTTAAAACCTCCGTCGAAGCCAGCTGGGCGCGGACTAGCCACCGGCAAAGAAGCAGAGCCGCCAGCAGAACCAATTGAATCATTCGTGTCGTCATAACCTTCCCTCCTGGTTTGTCGTTGTTCAACGTGTGATTTCCTCTATGATTGCTTGTGTCATCAAACCCACTGCCGCCAGCCGCACGCCTTGGCCGTGCATTTCGGTCAGCAGGGCTTTTCCGTCGGAATCAATCAGGGTCGTTGCCGATAAATCCACCAGCAATGGCAGGTTTGCGCCTGCGCTTGCGACCCTGTGCCAACACTTTTTCAACTCTTCCACTGACGGTCCCGCCAGTTTTCCTTCGACGATGAATCGTGTTGTTGTTGCTTCGTTGTCAATCGTGATTCTGAGCATAACGGTCTCTCATATCTGTCTGTTGATCGCTTTCACCGCTGCGTAAGCGTCCAGCGGCGAAAGCAAAACCATCATCAGCCAGATTGGAAACGCGATAAGAATGAGCATTACGCTTCGCGCAACCTGCGTGCGATTCGGCAGTGTCAATTCTGTTGTCATCAGTTTGACCAGCGGCCCCGAAATCGGGCGACGGCCATCCAAGCCTGTAAACGGCACCGTTGCGTAAGCCGACGAACCGTTGCGCAGCTCTGTTGTTATTTGGCGAATTCGCAAATTGGCGGTGGCCAACGGCGCAGCGCATTCGCCGCCAAGATCAATGCCGCAATGGCGGCAAAACCGATCGTATTCGTGAATGACAGCCTGGCATTGCTGGCAAATTTCAAACGCGAACGAATTGTCTGGATATAACTTTTGCATCAGTGCTCTTCGCGATTACCTGCCTTGCCTGCGCAACTCAATGCCGCATTTCTCGCAAAAGGAATCCGACATTCCCAGCGCCAAAATGAACGCGCAGAAGCCAACGAATAAAGGTGTAGTAAAAATCAAAATCGCTATCGTCATGATTTGACCTCCCTCCTTTTCTTTGAGCGATGAAGCTCTTCAATTCATTTGAAGATGCGTCTCAACCGCGCCGCATCTGGGTGTCTTTCGACGCTTGCTAAGAGGGCAATCGCTTTGCCAAAGCGCTGCAAAAATTGACGATTCCAGCAACTCAATGAATGGAAAGAAGTTAGGCTGACGGAAAGCGGTGTAGAGAAACGCGGTGCCGACAAGTGCCGAAAGATTCGCCGCCGAAATGTCGGCAGTTACCGAAATATCGGCACGAAATGTTTTCGGCGACTGTCGAATTCGGCGAGTGCCATTCGATTCACCTGTGAAGACAAACAGTTTTCATGAATCGAATTTGAAAGGAGAATTAAAATGCGGATTGTAGATTCATTCTTAATGGAAATAGACCAGGAGGCAGCAACCACGAAACGTGTGCTAGAGAGAGTCCCGGAAGATCAGCTTGGGTGGCGGCCCCATCCGAAATCCATGACGTTGGGACAGCTCTCTTTGCACGTAGCGCAAACCCAGGCTCAAGTGGCGGATATTGTGTCGGTGGAAACAGCGGAAGCACCCAATTTCGGCCCGCCTCCGTCCGCCGAAACCAAGTCTCAATTGCTATCGGCTTTTGAAACTTCCGTTGCGCATGCCAAAGAGGTGATCAATGGTTGGGACGACGCTACCGCCAACGGTATCTGGACACTGACCAAAGATGGCAATGTGCTGATGGCGCTGCCGCGCATCGCGTTCGTGCGAACCGTCGGTATGAATCACCTGTATCACCATCGCGGGCAGTTGTCGGTTTACCTGCGATTGCTGGATGTGCCGCTGCCTTCGATTTATGGTCCAAGCGCAGATGAAACCCCATTTGGGTAAAGCTGGTAATTCTTTGATTTATAAATGTCAGTCGTAAAGATGGAGGGTTATGTTTCAAGACAAAGCGATTCAGATTGCATACTTTTTGCTGCGTGTCGTGGCGGGCTTTTTATTCATTCAGTCAGGTGGCCTGATTCTCTTTGGCTGGCTCGGTGGAATGCCGGGCCAGCCCAGCCCGCCACCGCTGCTTTCGCAAACCGGCATCGGCGGGATTCTGGAATTTTTCGGCGGCATCGCGATTTTGCTTGGGCTGTTGACGCGGCCCGTCGCGTTTTTGCTGTCCGGCATGATGGCGGTTGCATATTGGCAGTTTCATGCGCCTGCAGGCGGGTGGCCGCTTCAGAACCAGGGATTGCCTGCGGTCTTGTTTTGTTTCATCTTCCTTTATATAGCCGCACGTGGCGGTGGCGACTGGAGCCTGGACGCTGTAATTCGACGCAAAAGGGCCATTGTCTGAGGCAATCGAGACTTCGTAAGCAGGAGACTTGATGGTTATGTTTGAAGAGTTACGCCCGATTCTGGCGCTCTTGTCTTCTTTGGGATGCGGGCTGATGGCAGGAGTCTTTTTCGCGTTTTCCGCCTTTGTGATGAAGGCTTTCGCCCGTCTGCCTCCCGCCGAAGGAATGACCGCCATGCAATCGGTCAATCGTGCCGTCATCAATCCAGTATTCCTTGGGGTGTTTCTGGGAACGGCTGTGGCTTGCTTGCTGGGGCTGGCAGACTCGTTTATGCGATGGCGCGCACCGGGTGTTATCTATTGGCTGATTGGCTGTTTGTTCTACCTGATCGGAACATTTGGGGTGACAATGTTTTTTAACGTGCCGTTGAACAACACTCTTGCTGCGGTCGAGCCGACTGCTGCCGATAGCGGATTGCTGTGGGGGGTTTACCTGTCAAGGTGGACGGGGTGGATCCATGTGCG
>CAZXHW010000157.1:0-11976 GCA_964639915.1 uncultured Heliomicrobium sp. | reverse complement strand
TGCTGGCTGGGGTCAAATCGGTAGTCTATAATTTGCTAGTCTAACCCGGGGCGCTGCTTATCTCGAGTGAACCAGTGAAACTGAATATGGCTGAAGCCTAGCTGCTGGACGATGCGCTACGCCGCCAAATTCAGGAAGCTCAATCCGGCCCAGCCGATGGTCAACCGATTCAACATGCAAACCAAACGGTAACGATGCCTGACACGCAGCGTGAAGCCGAAAGGGTGCGCCGCGAACAGCTTGCTGCCAAACAGCGTGAAGAAGAAACTGCGTTGCGAGTGGCCGCAGAAGAAAAGCTGAAACGCGAAACTGAAAATTACGAAAAACGACTGGAAGAAATGCGGCGAAACGAAGCCGACCGCCGCGCTCGTGCTGAGCAAGCTCGGCTTGATTCGTCCACGCTTCGGTATGGAACCATTGCCTGGAGCGGTGTAGTTGATGGCGTTGATGAAATCATTATTTCCGGCGCAAGCGCATCCGTTCGCCATATTGGCGGGAATGTTCCCCGCGAAGTTCGGGCTTCGTTTAGTACCGCGGTCCCCCGTTCGCCGATGGAAGTAAAACTGATCTGGCAGGTTGGGCGCGGACAGATTGACATTGTTCAACAACCTTCAGCCGCCAACGGTTACACGACAATTATTCGCGTTGACGATAGCCAAAAAGGCGGTGATAAACGCTATGAATTTACTTTGCGCTGGTCGTTGCTGTGATGAAATCGGACGCTTCCTCAGCCGAGCTTGATGAAAAGCGATCTCTTCTCAAGTTCATTACTCAAAATCTGGAAGCTACTTACGGATCGCCGCCCAATGACAGCCACGACGATCCTCTGGATGAGCTGATCGCCACAATCCTTTCGCAATCTACCAGCAACATCAATAGTCACAGAGCCTTTGCCAGCTTGAAGATGCGCTTTTCTGACTGGGAATCAGTCAGAAAAGCGCGCCTGACAAGTATTGCCACTGCGATCAAGTCCGGCGGCTTGGCCAACGTCAAATCTGTGGTCATCAAAAATCTCTTGAATGAGATTTTGGCTCGACGTGGCAGCCTGGATTTGTCCTTTTTGAAGACAGCTCCAATTATTGAAGCGCGCAGCTTCCTGCTCTCGCTGAAGGGTGTAGGACCGAAGACGGCCGCTTGCGTTCTGTTATTTTCCTGCAAACGTCCTGTCTTCCCCATGGACACTCATATCTTCAGAATTCTGCGCCGAATAGGATTGCTGCCTGCCAAAATCAACGATGAACATGCGCATCGGATGATCGAACCGTTGATTCCAACCAACAAACATTACTCACTGCACGTTAATCTGATCACGCTTGGTAGACGAATCTGCCATCCCCAAAACCCAAAATGCGAGCAGTGTCCGCTTATCGAATACTGTGAATTAGCAGTAAATCGCGGCGAGGCCTGGGAGTATTGATTTTACTGGGGTTTTACGCGGCCTTGATTTCAGCAGAAGTCTCTGGAGGTCTCCGGAGACCTCCAGAGACTTTGAACATCCCGTCAATATCTCGACACCAGGTTTCCAGCTCAAGCATGGCGCGTTGTAAATCTTCCCACTGCGCGGGCGTGTAAGTCGCTGTTGTTCCCTTTCGCGAATGGCCAAGCAAATCCTGAATGGCAGAAAAAGGAATGCCCGCGCGTTCAATAACAACGCTAGCTGTACGGCGTAGATCGTGCAAGGTCCAAGCGTTGTCGCGGCCAAAGGGCAATTCAGCCCATTCAGCGGCCCGCGCCATTGTCCGGGCGATGAACGATGTCAGCAGCTCCCTCTGAAATAACGTTCCGTTTGGTGCTGGCGGACGGCTGAGCAGAATTTTCAGCGCGCTTTCGCTCAATGGGATCAAATGCTCTTTTTTCGTTTTGCTGGACCATAACCACAACGTTTGTTCTTCGCGGTCAATTTTCTTCAGCGTAATTTTGACAATCTCTTCTCGCCTGGCTCCCAGCAACAGCATCAATCGGATAATGTCGCACAGATCCAATCGTTGTTGCTGTGTGCCTGGTCTGTCGTGTGGCCATTCGCGAGCCAGCACCCTCAGAAACGCTGTGATTTCGTTTTTCTTGACCGTGCGCGAACGTTTGGTATCGGCGGGCAGTTTGGGAAGCTTCGGAGCCTTCCACGTTTCCAGCGACGGGAAGTAATCCCCTGCTCTGTTCAGCGCCGCCCGAACGCGCAGCATGTAATGCCGATAGGAGCTGTCACCAAGTTCCCGCGATTCCTGCAAGTGGTCCGAGAAGGTTTTCAGGTCCGAACGGCGCAAACGTTGAATCGGATGATCCTTGCCCAAAAGCTCCACGAACAAACCAAACACCCAGCAAAGACGTTTTGAAATGGTTTTGTCATTTTGCAGCTTGGCCTGAAGTTCGCCGATTGAAATCAACTGCTCTGCAATGGGCAGGTTGAATCGAACCCGCTGCGTCAGGATTTGCAGCCCGGCCAATGCGTCTTCTGCATCTTTCTTTTTTGCAAAGCCGCCTGGTCTGTACCGTTGGCCGTTGATCGTCACGTCAAATCGCCAGCACTGGCGCTTTCGTTTTTTGTCGTAGTACTGACTGAATTTCATAACTGTGATTGAGCTGCGGTTGGTGGAATCCGGATGTTCACGCACTGACACATCCGTGACAGCGTGTTTAACAAAACAAATCGCGGCAGTAAATTGAAAATTTATTGGCTGAAGTGAAAGGCTGTGATAAGGTGCCGATTGTCTGAGGGACCTTTCTAGCGGGCGTTTTCTTCGCCTGCTTTTTCTATTTTTTCCTGTCAAAAAATTAAAGGCGACGTTCATCAACAAGTGATGCCCGCCGCCCTCTTTTCACTTCCGCTTGGAAGCGCGCTCATTATGCATGCTTCCCTCTCAAAATCGAGGATTTTTTATGAATAGTCTCTTGGGCAACCCTGCATTCATGCTTGCTTCAGCACGTCAGCGAATTCGCCGAGACGCCGCTGAGTTTTCCAGCCTCTGCCGCGTAAATAGCTTCCCTGCTTTTTTGCGTGAAGCGGCGGTTATGTTTTGGCCTGAACTGTTTGCTTCAATCACGCTGGTCACGTTTCTGCTGGCGTGGCTGTTTGTTGGCTCCTCTTCTCTGGTTTTTCCGCTGGCAATGGGATCGAGCGCAGCGGATGCGTTCAAGCATAACCGTGCGCGAAGAAACGTGATTGTGGCAGGAGGATTGATCCTGGTTTGCATCACTCTTTTAAGTTGCGTGTCATCGTTCATGATCTATCGTGAAGGCTTCGCTGATACGCCTTGGTTCGTGCAGCAATCCTTGTCTCTATTTGCTGTCATCGTGGTCGAAGGCGCATTCATTTGGTTGGTGTATGGCTTCACCCGCGCATTCTCATCTTTCAGCGAGCGGCTAATTTCCCTGCTTGGAATGGGATTTTTGGTGTGTGTGATGCTCACGAACATCATTACGCACTTTATGATGGTGAAACATTTTCCCCTGTCCCCTTTCCAGGAAGCCTGGCTAAGTTGGGGGGCAGTCAGCGTGTTTATTGCTGTCCTGGTGTTTGTTCTATTGATTACGCTGTCCGACCCGGTCACCCGGTTGATTCGACTTGAAATGCGGTATCTAGGCAAGCAGCAGGAAACAATTCTGCATGCGAAAAGCGATGGCCTGGACAGCGAGCATATTCAACAAGCCATGGTTGAACGCGCCGAGATTGAAGCCAGGGAATTGGCAGAACGAATCATTGGCGAAGGCCGCCAGTTGACTCGTGGAAATCCCACACGCCTTCAACAGCAATCCTTGCAAGCGCCGTATCGTTACAAGTCAACAAAGGGAAAAGGCTAACGCGGCAGGCTGGCGCTGAGCCTGTCGCGGAGGAACCTTTTTCTCCAGCGCAAACGGACCAATTCCCTGCCCCGCCGGAGCCTGCTCAAGCTCCGGTCAAACCTCCGACGAAAAGCATAATGGATCATACGAAACGGATTCACCGAGCCGCCATCAAAGCTGGCGCACCGGTGGTTCCGCCTGGCTATTGGTGGTCAGAGCCAACCGAGAGAGACAGCTTTAACCTTTGTCGCCAGATAGATTCGGATGTTCCCGGAGCAATGAAGCTTCGCTACATCGGCGAATTGGACAAAGACGGTAATTGGACGCCGATCAACGGTGAACAATTCAATCCATTGAATCCGAAACCATCGGCCAGGAAGTCAGACCGGACAAAAACGGCGGAGTTCCGGGTGAAGGTTCCGGAGGTTTTAGAGGCACCAGTTGAATTGCCGGAACGTTCCGGTAGCCATCCGGTCAAACCGAAGCGGTTGCGGCCTCTGAAACCTTCCCCGGAACGTTCCGGTAGCCCCTACCAGTTGCCAGAAATTCCCAATGTGCAATGGGAATGGAATAAGCGCGGCGGTGCTGAGGCCTATTACGTTCCGAACGGAGCCACCAAACGCAGCGAAAAAACCTATCTGGTTTATGTCGGGCTGCGGAAATTGGAGAAGTGGCATCAGGCCGGCCAGGCAGAACTGGATCGGAACGTTCTGTCAGCGGTCAAAACCGCACGTTCTGAAAAGAACCTTTGAAAGGGAAGGGAGGGGTAAACAAAAAGCTCAGGCAGGGGACTGTCTGAGCTTTTTTGCCAAAGGAGCTTTATGGGCATCTCGGCGAAGACAGCAATTCAGTTGCTGGAAAATGAACTCAAACGGGAACCACTTCATCTGCTGTTATTGGCGATGACATTTGCGCTGGTCTGCCAGAAGCAGGAAACAGAACCGCTTGATGCTGACGATCTGAGCGCCATGACAAAGCTCAGGGCAGAGGCCGTTGCCGCGATAATGAAAACCTCCGCTGAAATAGAAGAGCAGCGGAAGCAAGCGGAACGAGAGAGGCATCGTCTTGCCGAAGCTCGCAGCGAAGCCATCAACAACAATGAACTAGCGCTTGCCCGTTATCGTGAATCTTTGCGTTCACAGGCTGAGCTTCAGCGCAGGGCGTTCAGGAACGAAGTGATTATCTTGCTGCTTAGCGTTCTTTTGGGAGGTTCGTTGTGTTGGTGGCTGTTCTCAGTTTTCAGTTGAAGAGCAACCGGCGCGCGGGAGGGAACCGGGGTGACAATGCCCCTCCCAACGCGCTCCAATGGATTGGCGGTTGCTACGACTGACGGAGGTCAATCGAGGTGGAGATTTTGCGTTCGTAGCTTTGATGGCCAAAGGTGGTTTCAATTTGCAGGCTCAGGTAGCACTGGCAATTTTGAATCTGCTGTTGGCCAAACAGGTTCAGCGCACGTTTGTATTCAAACTCAGTCAATGGCTTGCTCAGAATCAAGACATCATCTTTGAGTCGAGGAATCAACAGCATCTTTGCTGATTCAAGCCTAGTCAGGCCAGAGCCGTTTATTTCAAGCTCAGACTGGCAAAAGAGCAGCTTCAGATCGTAAAGCGAGGAATTGTGAAAGTTCATGGCGATTCGCAATTCGCAAATGCTTTCTTTCTGGTTGAAGGTGATGACAGGGCGGGGCTGGATGGTTATGACAACAGCTTGAAATTCAAACGGCGCGTACTTCGCGGCCACTTTCTTCAGCATCTTTGATCCTCCTTTTGCGGCCAGAACAATCAGCTTTGTGCCAATTCCGATGGGTACGTCCGCCATTATACTTTCTCCAAATCGCCTATTGGTTACTGAAAAGATCGAGTGATCGAAATGACCACCTGGTGAGCTTCAACGTTGTTTAGGGGGAGGTTATTTGTTACTCGCCATCCTCAGCGGCAGTGTCATCAATGATCCTTAGCCTGGCTGCCATTCCGAGCGTCCACTCATCTATAGCCAGATCTTCCGCTTTCTTTTCTAGGTGGCGTGCAATTTCCCTGAGCAGGCCCGATCGAACCAACAGTTGCGCTCTTGCACTCTCGGCCTCTTCATCTTCCACAAGCACTGTCACACTATAGGCTATGACATTCTTCAGACTCACCTTGCCAATTGGTTCGTGCCAGTAGGTGTCTGAGCCTTTTTGATCGCGCGGCTGATAGATGGCAATTAAAACCAAAGATTCACCATCAAACTCAACATCAAATAGGCCGTTTTCAACCAGGCTTTTAATCTCTCGCAGCCCCTCTTCAGAAAATGCGGATGGCTGATCAGTGTACCTTATGATGCTCATTGCATATCCTCTTTCGGAAGGCTGGGCGAGGATTTACGGCTTAAGCAGCGGTGTGGTAGCTTGAGGTCGTTGCATAACGCAGCACCGCCCGCTGTTCTGATTCCACGGCCTTCAAATTCGCAGAATCAGTCCAGCGGGTTTTGCTTTTCCGCCAGTCTAGTTTTATCGAAACGAAATTTCGGGTTTTACCCCTCAGTCGAGCGCTTGATGCGCCATTCCATCTCACGACCCAACACACCAAGCAACTCATCAATAGCTCTCTTATCAGCCGTCGTCGGCAGTTGTGCGTACATCTGATGAAGAGAGATGAAGGTTGCAGTTTTGCCTTTGATCGGTAATCCAAAAGGATTGCTGAAAGATGTTTCTTGTTCACCCTCAGAAACAGCAGGCTCTTCTAATTGATGATCTCGGCGATAAGCAGCCAAGCCACGAACCACAAAAGAGCGACCGATTGAACCTGGCTTTTGATCTTCTTGAACTGCAATTGTTTCAACTTCTGTAGCCAGTTCCTTTGGCACTCTCAGGTTGAGATTTGTCATTGGCGTGTTTGATGTGTCCGATTTCTTGATCACGTTTGAAGTATACCGCGCAGACTTTTAAGCCCTATTTTGTATGCTGCGCATACTTTTCTATTGACGCGCATACGCCGTATGCGCTACAAATCCTTTGGTGGCACGGTCGTGCCACTGGGCTGAGAGAAGTGCGCCTTCAATCAAAAAGGCGAAGTCATAACACTGAGGAGCTAACCAATGGAAGATCGAAACAGAAAAGACCTGGACATTATTTTGGTCGCACTGGACACCGATAAACAGCAACTGGCTGATGAAATCGGGGTCGAGCGCACAATCGTCAGCAAGACGCTGAACGGGAACCGCAAAAACCCTGCCGTTCGCAAGAAGCTGGCAAAGGCGCTTTGCAGCAAGGTTGAAGCCCTGATCATTCCCGCCGAACTCAAAACAGAGCAGGCAACAGCCGAAGCCTAATAACAAAGGGAGCAGACGATTTATGAACAGTTCAAACGGATCAAGCACAGTTGTTCCCATCAACCCTGAAACCGAAACGGCTGTCGCTCTGATCAAAGCCAAAGACCAATTTAGTTTGAGCCAACTGGCGTTGCTGCCTACGCACGAACTCAAGGCATTGCAGCGCCAGTGGTACGAACAGGCCGTTGCGGGCAACGTCATCACGTTGCTGCAAATTCTGTTGATGCAGGCTGGCAAAGCAGACACAACCGGAACCCAGATGGTTTGGGAGCAGGGCGGCATTCACGCGACTTACGACCTGGCCAGCAACAGTTTGATGATCAAGGTGAACGGCGCACTGGTTTGCGCGACGTACAGCAAAGGCAACGAAGTGTTTGTGCCTGGCCATTGGCTGGCGACGGCCATCAACGCGCTGGATCGCGTGGAAATCGAATCCAAGCGCGACCAGGAAGCGCTGGAATTGGGCGAGCGGCGCGACCTGGTCAACTTGCTTGGCGCAAAGGTTTGATCTTGGAATCTCCGCCGCCTGGCGGAGTAGACGCCGACCACCAAACAACGGCGTCGAACGCCGAGCCGCTCCGATGGTGTGAGGACATCGGCGCAGTGGAGTGAGGACACTGCAAGGCTCGGTTCTTTTCTCACGCGGGTTGCCGTCGCCGCGTGAATCGTGGGAGCAGTGAAGACGGCGCAACCGGCTCAGGGGTTGTCACTGGGGGAGTGGGGAACCCCTGAGCCATTGGTGAGGGAATGAAGAAATCAGAAAAGCTGATTTCAGCCAAAGCAGCCGGTGACATGTTGGGATTGAGTGCCAAGACGCTATTGGCGCGCAAAGGCGGCACGGAAAAGTTGACGCACGTGCCAACCGGCAAACGCGGCGTGCGGTTTGTTGAAAGCGAAGTGCAGGCGTTGGTGTTGCAGTGGATTGAGAAGGCCCGCCAGCAACAGGCAGAAGCGGAAGCCGCCGAAAAAAAAACTCCCTACAAATTGCATCTGGTGCCAGACCCAGACCAGATGAAAAAGACGATTCGTAGATTTCAAAGTTAGTTCCGGCCCCAAGCTATCGCTGACAAATAGTCAGCATTCAATCAACCACATTTCAGCACGGTGCTGAACCTGGGCAACCAGGTTGCCAGCGTTGGTGCGTTCGGAGTCACGCTAATGAACGCCAACAGAAAAGACATTGAAGCGAAATTGGGCCGCGTGCCAAAGGGGTTGGAGCGCATTTGGATCGGTGACGATCCGTGGCACGTGCGCATCGGCGATTCGTCCATTGGCTGTCATCAGCCGCTGACGGGCGAAAGTTTTGCAATCGCAATTGGCAATCTGGACCTGAGCAATCCGGTTGCTGTGAAAAAGGCCATTCTCAAGAAAGCCACCAAATTACGGCTGGCAAAACTTGCGAATCAAAAACCAAAGGAGGTGAAGTTTGATGAAGTAATCGTCTAGCAAAATTTAGTCGCTGGGGAAGGTCCCTCAAGCGAAAAAACAAGACGCCGGTGAAAAGTTGCAAGCTGATTCACCGGCGTCAAGTTTTGTTTCAGCACATCGAACGGAGCGTAGTATGCCACGAACCAAGGCCGATTCAGACGGCACAGTTTATTTACTTCATTTCAGCAAATCGTTTCATCACGCCAGCCATTACCTGGGCTGGACTTCCTTGCCGGTCGAACAACGTTTGGAGCAACACCGCAGCGGCCACGGCGCGCGCTTGCTGGAAGTCGTGACTGCCAACGGCATCAGCTTCTCGGTTGCACGCACCTGGACAGGAACACGACGGCTGGAACGATCTTTGAAAAATCACCACAACGCACGGCGGCATTGCCCGGTGTGCAAAAAGACAAATCAATGACTCAGACAAATTCTCTACTAACACTTGCACAACAGTATGTCAGGAGCGGACTCAGCATCATTCCCATTCGGTCGGATGGCAGCAAAGCGCCGAATGTCGCGCAATGGAAAACCTATCAGTCTACACAGCCCCAATCGGCTGAATTAACCGATTGGTTCAACAAACAGTTGGTCGGCGTTGCTGTCATTGCCGGTGCAGTCAGTGGCGGACTGGAAATCATAGACTTTGACGAAGTCCCAACGATCAAGCCGTGGATGGAGCTGGTCGAAGCAGCCGCGCCTGGGCTGCTGGACAGATTGCCGATGGTGCAAACTCCCACGGGCGGAATGCACGTCTATTACCGATGCGAAATGGTTGGGTGGAACACGAAGCTGGCTGAACGTGATGTTGAAGTTGCAGAGGGAACAAAAGGCGCGCGTTTTGTTGATGGCCGCTGGCTGAAACAGGAAACGATGATTGAAACACGCGGAGAGGGAGGTTATGTGCTGGCTCCTGGATCGCCGCCGCAATGCCATCCCAGCAAAAAGACCTATGACATCATTCGCGGCTCGCTGACGGAGATTCCGAAGCTTACGCCCAGCGAACGTCTGACCTTGTTGGAATGTGCCAAAGCCTTAAACGAACGCATCAAGGATTCAAAGGTTGTGGCTCCGGAGCGACAGCCAAAAGCCGCCGCCAGTTTGCGTCCGGGTGATGATTTCAACCAGCGCGGAGATTTGCGCAGCCTGTTGGAAAAACACGGCTGGGCGCGAAACGGCAAATTGAGTGTTGGCGAACGCTGGAAACGTCCGGGCGGGACGCGCGCCAGTGCCACGTTATTTAACGCCAGCGGCTTGCTGTACGTTTTTTCCACAAATGCCACACCCTTTGAATGCGACCGCGCCTATACGCCGTTTTCAGCGTTCGCAGCGTTGGAACACAACAACGACTACACAGCCGCCGCGCGCGCTTTGAACGATCAAGGTTACGGCGAACAAAAGCCAAAGAAAGCCGCCCCAAAAGCCGGGGAAGAAGCCGTAGAAGAAGCCGAACAGGAAGTGTTGCGGCGCGCCAATCCTTACCAGGCTACAGAGAAAGGCTTCATCAAATGGGTCCCCGAAAAATCAACCAGGGGAACGTCATGGATTCCCGTGATGCTTTCCAACTTCACCGCTGAAATCGTTGCTGACCTGGTCGAAGACGACGGCGTCGAAACACGACGTTCGTTTGAGATGGTCGCAAAAATGAACAACCGCGAATCGCGCTTTACAGTTTCCGCCGAAGATTTCGGCCTGATGAAATGGGCGATTGCAAAACTAGGAGCCAGTGCCGTGATTCATCCAGGAAAAGCAGACAACGCGCGATGCGCGGTTCAAGTGCTGTCAGAAAGCGTTGTTGAACGCCACATTTACGCCCACACCGGATGGCGAATGATTGACGGCGAAATGTGTTTTCTGCACGGCGGCGGAGCCATCGGCCCGAACGATGTCAAACGGGTCGAAGTCCGGTTGCCCGACCGATTGCAACACGCCGTGATGCCCGATCCGCCGGAAGCAGACGAACTCCGCGACTCGATTCGTTTGGTGCTTGACCTGGCCAGGCTGGCTCCGGATGAAGTGATGCTGCCGTGCATTGGTTCGACTTTTTCTTCCATCCTGGGTGGCGCGACGTTTTCCATTTGGCTGTATGGAGGCACGGGCAGCGGCAAGTCTCAGGTTGCCGCTTTGATTCAATCTTTCTTTGGCCGGTTCACTGACAAGCTGTTGCCTGGCGCGTGGATTTCAACCGCCAACTCTCAAGAAACGATGGCCTACGCTGCCAAAGACATGATCTTTGTGATGGACGATTTCAAACCCGTGGGAAGTCAGCAAGACAAGTTGCGGTTGTACAAAGAAGCTGACCGACTGTTGCGCGCACAAGGCAACCAGGCTGGCCGCCAGCGAATGATTGATGGCAGCCGGTTGAATCAAACGAAGTATCCGCGCGGGCTGATCTTCAACACGGCTGAAGAGGTCCCGCGCTATGAATCGTTGATCGCACGGTTGCTGGTGATCGAGTGCAACAAACACACAATAGATTTTTCCCAGCTCACGGCCTTTCAAAAGTGCGCAGCCTACGGCGTTTTTGCCGCCGGAATGTCCGGGTTCATTCGCTGGGTTGCCCAACGTTATGAACAGGTCGTGACTAACCAGCAGAAGGAACAAACGCGCTGGCGTGATTATTGGTCAACGCGCAACATCGCTCAGCATCGCCGCTTCAGCACCACACTTGGCCATCTAACCTATTCCTGGTCGCTGTGGCTGGAATACGCCAAACAATCCGGCGCGTTGAATGAACAGGAAGCGCAGGAGTTTTGGGAACGCATTCTGGTCGCCCTGACCGAAGCTGGTTGCAAGCAGGATCAACACACAATGAGCCAAAACCCGTGCGCACGGTTTGAAGAACTGTTGATGGCCGGCTTCGCTTCGTTGCGGTGCCATTTGGAAAGTTCAGAGGGCGGGGAACCGAAAGAACCGGGATCGTGGGGATGGCGCTGGGATGGAATGCGCTGGTTGCCAGGTGGGACTCGCGTGGGATGGGTGGATGCCAAGCATTTGTACCTTTCGCCAGATGCCGCCTATGAATTTGTGAATGGATTTTCCGCTTCCGGCGGTGGCGTTGGCCTGGCTCAAACCGCCCTTTGGAAGATGATGTATGACGAGAAAAAAATTTTGAAAAAAGACGAAAAACGCCAAACCTTCGCCGTCCGGAAGAAAATAGGAAGCTCTACGCAGCAGGTTTTGGTTTTCTCGCTGGAAAATTTGGTGTGTAACACCGAAAAACCCGACATTCCCGACATCGAGGCTGAATTGGGCAACTCTTGAAACCAATTTTTATAAAAAATGTCGGTCAAATGTCGGAAAAATGTCGGGTAATGTCGGGTCAATGTCGGGTTGATGTCGGGTGGCAAAAACGCTAAGTGCTTATGGGTGTTATAAATAAAATTTCAATGTCGGAAATGTCGGGTTTTTTATACACCCCCCCTCCCTCTGGCTCAAAAACGGCACTTTCCGATGTCGGGT
>CAZXHW010000156.1:0-11983 GCA_964639915.1 uncultured Heliomicrobium sp. | reverse complement strand
CGCGCACGGTGATCTCGTCATACTTCTCGCTCGGCTCGCCGAAGAAGTCGTAATACGCGGCGAGATGAATCACCGAGACTACGCGCGCCCCGTGATGCTCGCGGATGACGCGCAGGCCTGCGCGCACGCTCTCGTCCGACGTGAGGTCAACGGGCACGTGTGTGCAGCCGGGCGGCGGCGGGCTGGGCGCCTTGCGGTCGAAGCCGACGACATCGGAGAAGCGGCCAGCAAACCGCCGCATCACGGCCTCGCCAATGAACCCGCTGGAGCCTGTCACAATGATGATGCCACTCTCTGCTTTCATCGCTATTCCTTGCCCTCAGGCATTCGCTTCGGATAAAGCCGGTTGACCTTTCGTCAGAGCTTGCTGCCTCCTGTTTGACCTAACGCCATACCCGCACGCCCGCCACGAAGCGCAACTGCCTTGGGTCGCCGCCGTCCTGCCGCACCAGGTCGGCAGTGCCGAAGAAACTCCGGTCGTAAGAGACGCCGACGTAGGGACCGAACTTGCGCCGGATTTCGTAGCACAGGCGCAAGCCCGCTTCAATGTTGTTCAGCCCCGTGCCCGTTGTGAACCGCTCGACCCGCTGCGCCGCGAGGTTGGCCTCAAAGCGCCCTTGCAGAATCCACCGTTGCGTGACCAGGAAATCCTTGGTGAACGAGGCACGACCTGAGACGTGGCCTTGATGCGAGATGAACAACGCGGTTTCCAACTCGTAACGGTACGGGACAAGTCCCTCAAACCCGATCACGAAGTGCGGGCGTGTGACGTTGGCTCCGCGAAAGTTCTGTGTCTCAATGCGCAAGCCGACCTGAAAGTCGTAATACTTTTTCACGAAGCGCCCGTAGAGCAGTTGCAGGTCTATGTCGTAGTTGGCCTTCAACGCCGTGTCGCGCTCGCCCTCGCTTTTGAACCAGAGGCGGTTGAAGTCGCCGCCGTACCAGCCTTCGATGTCCCAGCGAAAGTCGCCGCCATCACGCGCTGGGCGGTATTCCAACACATCGGCGAGGACGAAGGTGTGCTTCATTTCGTCATCCACCGGATGCGGCCAATGCTTCCCCGGTGACAAATTTCCCTGCCCACTGCTTTGCCCGCCGGTCTGGCCGGACGGAGGGGGCGGGGCGGGTGTGGGAGTCACGCCCGGGGTTGGGCTTGGCGTCGGCGTCGCGCCCGGTGTGGTTTGCCCCGAAGCGGTCGCCGCACCCAGCAGACAAACGGAAGCGAGCAACCAAGCAGCGGATAGATGAAGTTTCATGATCGCGCCTCCGTTGCTTTGGCCGACACCTCGACGATGCGAAACATCCCAGTTTCCATATGCAGGAGCAGGTGACAGTGAAACGCCCAGCGGCCCGGTGCGTCGGCGGTGACGGCGACCGAGACGCGCTCGGCGGGTTTGACGATGACCGTATGCTTGCGCGGCAGGTAATCGCCCGCGCCGTTTTCCAGTTCCATAAACATTCCGTGGAGGTGGAAGGTGTGCTCCATCATCGTGTCGTTGACGAAGGTCCAGCGCAGCCGCTCGCCAGTGCGAAAGTGAATCGGCTTAGGGTCTTGCGAAAACTTCTTGCCCTCGAACGACCAGATGAAGCGCTCCATGTGACCGGTCGCGTGGAGTTCGAGTTCGCGCTCCGGCTGGCGACGGTCGGGGTAGGGCTGCAATGCCTTCAGATCGGTGTAAACGAGCACGCGGCGATCCTCACCGCCCAGTCCCGTGCCGGGGTCATCCAGGCGGCTGCGCGTGGCATCCGGCGTTGATTGGTTGGCCGAACCATGATGATCAGGCCCGTGCTTGACGGGCGTGCTGCCCGGAATCTCCGAGCGGTCATTCATGCCCGCCATGTTCTTCATGTCGTGCTGCATATTGTGGCCGGGAGGCATCGCCTGTCTGTCCTGCATTTTCGACATGTCGTGCGCTGGCTGCTGCGCGGATGGCTTGGGCATATTGGGCATGTTTTTCATGTCGTGCTGCGCGGGCTGACTCGGCGGGACGGGCTTCTTCGCGCTGTCCTGCATGCCGGGCATATTCTGCATATCGTGTCCGGCAGGCGGCTTCGGTGCGGCGGGCTGTTTTGGCGCTTCCTTCATACCCGGCATGTTATGCATATCGTGTTGCTGCGTGGGTTTGGGTGGCGTGGCGGGCGGCTTCGGCTCTGGCTTCATACCAGGCATGTTATGTTCGCCCCCTTTCGAGCCTGGCATACTCATGCCGTGTTCCATCCCGGACATCCTGCCACCAGCTTTAGCATTCTTGTCCATCTCAAGCTTCATGCCAGCCATATCCATGCCGCCCATCTTTCCGCCTGCCATCTCCATCCCTTCCATGCTCATCCCCATATCTTCCATCGTGCGCAAGGGGCGTGGGCGACGCGGCGGAATCGCCGCCGTCATTCCGGCGCTGGCGGCGAGCGTGCCGCGCGCGTAGCCGCTGCGGTCGAGCGCTTCGGCAAAGATCGTGTAGGCGCCCTCGCCCGGCTCGACGATCACGTCATAAGTCTCCGCCGGTCCCATGCGGAATTCGTCCACCTCGACTGGCTGCACGTTTTGCCCGTCGGCCTGCACGACGGTCATCTTCAAGCCCGGAATCCGCACGTCGAAGAAAGTCATCGCGCCCGCATCAATGAAGCGCAGCCGCACGCGCTCGCCCGGTCGAAACATTCCCGTCCAGTTGGCCTCCGGCGACAGGCCGTTCATCAGGAAGGTGTAAGTCCCCGCCGCGGTCACGTCGGCAAAATCGGTCGGATCCATGCGCATCCGTGCCCACATCAGGTAATTGTCCCAAGTCGGTTTCCATCCATATTCACCCAGATCGGAGAAGAACTCGCCCATCGTGCGCTGCTGGAAGTTGAAGAAGCCCGCCTGCTTTTTCAGGTCGCCGACCATCCCCATCACGGAGCGGAAAGTCCAGTCCGAAAGCACTATCACGTATTCGCGGTCGTACTTGATCGGGTCCGGCTCGGTCGGATCAAGGATCATCGGCGCGTAAACGCCCTTCTGCTCCTGCCCGCCCGAATGGCTGTGATACCAGTAAGTCCCGTACTGTTTGACGGGAAAGCGGTAGGTGAAGGTCGTTCCCGGCTTGATGCCCGCGAAGCTGACGCCGGGCACGCCGTCCATCTCTGGCGGCAGAAGTATTCCGTGCCAGTGAATCGAGGAGCTCTCGCGCAGGCGGTTCGTCACGTTGATCGTGACCTCCTGGCCTTCACGCAGGCGAATCAAAGGTCCCGGCACCGTGCCATTGACCGTGACGGCCTTGCCGGTGCGGCTGCCGACACGAAATGAAGTCTCATCAATGATCAGGTTGATCGTGTCGCCGCTCAGCGCCGACAACTGTTGCGCGCCGCCAGGCAAGCTTGTTTGGGCATACGACGGAACGAGGCCTTCCATTGCCGTCAACAAACCAAGCGCCCCGGCGCCCTGCAATATCTTGCGCCTTGAGACTGGTTCACTGTCCATTGTCCCTCTGTCCTGGCTTCCGGCAGCCAGTCTTTCACTTCTCCAGTTCATTCAGTTTCTCCTTCATCTGGCGAATCTCGACTTCCTGCGCGGCGATAATCTTCGCGCATAGCTCTTTGATTTCGGCGTCGGCGAGGGCCGCTTCCCGGCACATCAGGATGGCCCCCGCGTGGTGCGGGATCATGGATTTCAAAAGCTGCCGGTCTGCAATCGCCGTTTGCTGCCGGATCAAAAACCAGCAACCGGCCAGCGCAATCAAACTCGCGGCGGCGATGGCCGCGTTCAGCCTTTTGTCGCGATACATCCCGCCCATCAACGCGAGCTCGATCAGCACCATCGGCGCGGTCATCAACCCCGCCATGTAAACCTGGTTCAGGTTGGAATAGACATTGGCTAAGGCGTTCACCATCGCGTACATCAACACGTACATTGAAGCGAATGACAGCACGATCATCAGCAACAACCGCAGGTAATGGCGTTTGTTCATTGCACCCTCGGATTGCTGATGGTTGTCGTGCTGCCCGGTGTGAACGTCTTTCCGCATGCTTGTTTCTCCTTCAGCGTGACTACCGCGGCTTCTGTCAGAGTGGCCGGCGGCGCTCGGTTCAGTAGCGGGTCGGCAGGCAGTTGTTGAACTACCGCCGCCCGCCCTAGTCCTCCCAGCAAAGCCAGAGGCGTTATCAATGCTTGTCGCCGCTCACTTACCGCCCCAAGCCGCTCTCCACTTGGTCAACTGCGCCTTCTCCTTCTGCTGTTTGTCCACGGTTGTCCGGGCGAAGGTCTTGAGCGGCGCCTGCTGCGCCTTCTTGACCGCGTCCTGCGACATGTCAATCGCCATCTGATGGTGCGGGACGATCATGTCAATGAACATCAGGTCGAACTGATTGCCCGAAGCGGCTTCGAGCTTGCCCATGTCCATCTTTTGCATGTTCATGCTGGACATCCCCTTCATCTTCGCGTGATCGGATTTGGACATCCCCGGCATGTTCATGTGCTCGGACTTCGGCTTGCCCGCGTACCACTCGTCGCGCCACTTCTGAAGTTGATCCGTGTCCTTCTGCTGATCTTCGACCATCTTCGTGGCGAGGTCTTTCAGCTCGGCGTGAAACGCTTTGTTCCGCGCCATCTTCGCCATGTCTATGCCCATCCGGTGGTGCTCGATCATCATGTCAATGTAGTGCAGGTCGTAAGGCGCGTCGGCTGTTTTTGCCCCCTGCGGCTTTTTATTCATGTCGCCGTGTCCAGCCGGATGCTGCGCCAAAGCGCCTGTCACGACGAGCGCCGCGACGATCAGAATTGCTGCGATGTATGACTTAGTCTTCATTCTCTACTCCTCCGTTTGTTTAACGTTGCTAAATTCCCTGACGCGATCCACCGCTTCTGCTTGATGTGACAGCGCCAGAAGCTTACGATTCACTCGCTTCGGTTCAGGCTCCCTTCATCTTCGCTCCTTACCGAATCGTGTGAATCGCGCGGCCCTGATTTTGAGGAAGATCAATGCGGATGAGGCTTGGCGGGTTTGCGTTTGCCTTGATTGTTCTGTCCCGCAGCCTTGCCTTCATCCTCCGTATCCTTCTCGTCCTTCATTCCTTTCATGCCCGGCATCTCTTCCATTTTCGCTTCGCCAGTCTTGTGTTCATCAACGCCGGCGGCGATTTGCTGCATGAGCTTGAGCTCTTCAGGTGAGAGCTTGGGCAGTCGCCGGATGAATGTGACCAGCCCCCAGATGGATTCAGGACTGTCCTCGCCGCTCCACGCCGGCATGCCCGTGAAGCGCACGCCGTTGGAGATGATGTAAAACAACTCGCCATCGGTCAGTTGCTGTGTCTCTGCGTCGGTCATCGGGGGAACCTTCGGATAAAGGTTGCGGCCTATGACCGTTTGTCCACGGCCATCAATGCCGTGGCACATCGAACAGTGTTCGACAAAATGTTCTCTCGCTTCCGCCAGGCTCGCTTCCGTCTCGGGGAAAGGATTCTTCGTTCCCTTCGCCCCGGACGGCGTAGCGATCCGGCGCGCCTGCCGCGCCAGCCTCGCTTCTATCCAAGATGGCTCAGCTCTGGCGCTGAACCCGTGGCTGCGAAACCACAGGAACAAAGCAACCACTCCCGCCACGAATAACAGGAGAACCGCAGTCAGAATGATTGACTTTTTTGACTTCATGCTTTCGGCTCACTTTCTCTGTAGCTTCATTACCAGCACTACTAACAAAATCAGGCGGCCACGCCGACCAGCCAGCCTACGATTCACATCGGACACATCAGCATGGATAATTCTCCTTTTCTTCGCCTTGCTGGTTTGTTCCTCAACTCGGATAAGAAACCTGCCCACTTGTTAAACACCAAGCCGATCAGGAAGAGGCAAGTACTGCACCAGACGAGGCTATAGGTCTCAGGTTTTGATTGTTTTTGTGCTTTTTCAGAGAGATTTGTGTGAACGGGGTAGGGGTATGCTGTATACCCTGGGAGTGTATACAAGCGAAAAGACTCTCAGGCTGAGACGGAGGCAAAAAGTGTATCAACCTAATAACCCGTGCGTACTGTTCCCGCCTCAGACGGTGTAGCGGATAAATACACCCTCTCACCAACCCTCCAATAACTCGGTACGGTTATGCACTCAATACCAAGCACCGAGATCAATCGGGCGTATGCGGGAACTAAAAAAAACGTTGTTGGAAGACGTTAAATTCATTCAAAAACATGGTCTTTCCAGCCTTGCATCATTTGGTCATCGCTCCTGTTTCGCCCCATACAACAAGGCTGAGTGAGGCTGCTCAAAAGGTGTCGCCAGCGATCACCTACTGAGATGCTCACTCCAACTCCTCGTGTGGTGTTTTTCTACTTGGTCGTGGGCCGAAGTGCAGCAGCAGGAAAACAAGGATGGTGGTCGCCAACGACATTGCAAACATTCCTACACCGACCGCCAAGCCTATTGCAGCCGTAACCCACAAGCTGGCTGCGGTGGTCAACCCATGCACGCTTTCGCGCTGGTGCAAAATTGCGCCAGCGCCGAGAAACCCGATGCCTGAAACGACCATCGCCGCTACACGCGTCGGGTCGCTGGCTGCGCCAAACCCATAAATGGAAACAACAGTGAACAGCGCCGCGCCCAGGCACACCATGCCGTGCGTGCGAACTCCGGCAGGCTTTCTTTTGCGCTCGCGCTCGTATCCAACCAGTGCGCCTAGCACCACGGCAACCACCAAGCGCAGCAGCATCTGTGGATGGAGATCAAACGCCATCATTGTTCTGTCTTTTCTCAGCCCCTAGCCATTTTCTTTTCTGACCAGGCCTTTTGCGATCAAGCCAGGTTACTTGACGCGGACAAGCGTGCGCGAACGGCCTCAACTACTTTCTGTCCCGAGGGCAGCACGCCAAGAGCAGCTAGGGTGCCACCTTCGATTACTGTTTCGTCGTCCAACAGTACCTTGAATTCACCATAGCGACCGTGAGCCATCTCAACTTCAGTCTTTAGCTCGCGGCGAAGCTGTGCCGCCACACGGACGGCATGGAGACCTGTAATTCAATATGCGCAGAAGCGTATAACAATCCTAGCCATGTTATCTCCCTCTTCTTCATTTATCTTTCGTGGTGTAATTCTCTCTTTCCCATAGCTTGCTCAATCACGGGTCGCACTTCAGGCGGCTTTCTCTTTGGTCAAAGACCACCAATGACTTGGCGCAGCTTTTCATTCACCTGGCTGGCGATAGCCTCAAGCCGAGGATTGCCGATCACCGAGAGCATCTTGGCAGCGTCAATCGCGGCGACCACTGAGCGCCCTTCCTGTTCGTAGACCACAACGTTGCAAGGGAGCAGTAGGCCGATGCCCAATTCTTCTTGTAGCGTTTGGTAAGCGAGCGACGGGTTGCACGCGCCGAGAATGATGTAATGGCGAAAGTCTATGCCGAGCTTCTCTTTCAGCTTCTCCTTGATGTCAATTTCGCAGAGCACGCCGAAGCCTTCGGCCTTGAGCGATTCGCGCGCACGTTCGACAGCCTGACTGTAGGGAAGATCGAGCGTCCGGCTGTATCCATAGCCGATCACTGATCCGATAGTTGTTTGCTTGCTCATGGTCAACTCCTTTCTCTGGGACTACACGCTCCGCTCACTCGCCTGTCTGTTGCGCCTGAAGAGGCGAGACGCTTTCTTTGCGGGCTTTTCTTCTGCGGTTGCAACCTGCTCGGCTTTCCCTTTGTCGGATGCCACCTGCGACTCAGCGCCGCGTTGCAATTCATCCTCAATCAAAGGTGAGAGCATCTCGTTTTCCGCTTGTAACCAGTCTTCGAGTTCGCAGCCAGGCTCGCAGCCGCGTTGTTCGTAAATCTCATACGCGCGTAACGAAATGCTCGTGCGCAGTGCTTCATCACTCAGCAATCGCTCACGTAGTTGTTCTCTCGATTCACTTTGCATAACTCGCCTCTCCCTTTAGAAATTCAACTGCCAGCCAATACGGAATCGGTTAGCAGTTTGTCCATTGACCAGCCGCTGATACTCAAAAGACATACGCCCGTATTTGATCGGGTCGAAGAGTACGCCGAAGGTTCCTCCCCGCAGCGTGTTGTCGGCCACCAGCGTCGTCGGGCGCAGTTGGTCGTAGCGCGCAAACAGGCTCAGATGGTTGACGACTGGAATCGTATCCAGCTCGACAAAGTAGCCCCAGCCGCGACTGCGCTGCTCCGCGTCAATGCCGAAGAATCGCTGATCGCGCAATAGCGAGACGCCGAACATCGCATTGACGCGCTCGAAGTTCTTGCCGTCCTGGAACGTCTTGTTGGCAAAGAACGAATAGCGCTGAAACTGCAACGGATTCTGCTTCACTTCGCCAAGCAGAAACGGCAGGCGTCCGCCGGCGTATTCAAACTGCAAACCGCTGAGTCCCTTCTTGCCGATCACTTTCTCAAGGACGAAGCCGTAAACGCGCGGGCGGCGAAACTCCAACTCGCCTTCATTGTTAAGCAAAGCGGCGGCGCTTGGCCGCGTCTGGCGAAATGACTGCAAGGCTTCTCCCTCTGTCGCCTCTTCCTCCTCAACTTCGACCGCCTCATTGTAATTGCCGAAAGCTTTGATGGTCGTCGTGCCGCCGAGCGTATATTCAAATGATGCGCCGCGTCCCAGCCCAGCGGGCTTGAAGCCATTGGACGGTTGAAAGATGAATGGCAGCGATTCGGTCAGGCCGCGATCTGTCGGGCCGAACCCCGCATTGCGCAAGTTGAAAAGTTGGCCGAAGCGCACTTGCATAAAGTTGCGCGCGCCTCCGTAGTTGACCAGTCCCTGCATCATCTCGAACTTGCCCATAAAGCCGTCCTCTTCGCTAAGCGGCAGCGGCTGGACAAAAAACGAGAAGTTGCGCCCGACAGGGCCAGCGGCGTAGATAATCAATTCGCGCTTTTCGTAGGTGGTTTTGGTTTCGCCCCCCTCTTTCTCGATCTCGATACCCGGCAGGTAAGAAACCGCGAAATAGTCCTGAAGACGAGTCTTGGGCGGCGCGAAGTCTTCATCCTGCGGCGGCAGCGTCATCAGGAAAGCCGCGATCTGTTCGATCTGCTCCGGCGTTGCGCTGGTCGGCGGCATCATCGTGGAGGCGTCATGCTCGCCGGGAAACTTCTCGGTATGGACTTGCGGATTGGTGATATGGGCGGCAATGAATTCACGGCTGCGGCGCGCACCGATGCCGTCGAGTTTGGGGCCGAATTGACCGCCGACTTTGTTGATTGTGTGGCACGCGGCGCAACCCATATCGAAATAGAGCTTCTGCCCGGCCCGACTCGAATCTGTAGGCGCAGCCGGAGAGAAATCGGCTTTCATTGCCGCCACTTCAGACACTTCGCTGTGCGCGTGTGGGTTGACGCGAAAACCCGCCGGAGGCTCGGGCAACGTCAGCAAATAAGCCACCAGTGATTTGATCTCATCAGGCGAGGCGTGAGGATGAGGCATGCGGTTGGGTTGGTTGCCATGCAATTCGGGAAACTTCTTGGCGTGCTCTTCAGGATTGGTGAGGTGCGCCGTCAGAAACTCTTTCTCGCGGCGTCCGCCAACTCCGTCAAGCGGAGGGCCGATGCGCCCGCCACTATTGCCGATGGTGTGACAACCGGTGCAGTTCAGTTTCTCGAAGAGCACGCGCCCCTGCTCGCTCAGCGTTGTCGTTGCTTCTGGTTTGTAGCCTGTTGGTTCAATGACGTAAGTCTGATGATCTGCCTTGCCACTGCCAGCGCGCTGCAATTCAGGTAGTTTGCCTTTGCTCTTTGCTTCGACTTCTCGCGGCAAACGATAGCCCAGACGTTTGAATTCGTAGCCGGTTCGATTCAGACGCGGATAGGTCGTGTGGCAAAGCGTGCATTCCGCGTTGTACTTGCGTGACCACGCGGGATTCGCCTCGACTTTGAAGTCACTCTTCCCACCGGTTTTCATCCATAAGGGTGCGGCCAGCACCAGCACTGCTGTCAGGAAAACCAGCTTGACGATCCTGTTCGGGAATAATTTATTGGTTTGATTCATGACTCCCTCCACTTTACTTGAGCTTTTAGCCTCTGATTTGAGCGATGAAAGACCGCTATTTCAGCCAGGCTCGCAGATTGTTTTTCGCCCTCCTGACATGGACTATAAAAGTTGTAATCTGGCAAAAGTACGATAACTGTCACCAGGCAGCGTGACGCATGTCACAAATCAGGATGAATAAGCAGAAAAAAGAAAAGGAAGTGATTGGAGTGAGTGGATTCAGTGTCCGGCTTTTGCCGAAAGGGCGTCTTTATCTCTGATGAGCAGCCCCGAACCGTTGAGAGAAATGATTTGTTGACGCTTCAACTCGCCCAGCATCCGCGAAACAGTCTCGCGCGAAGCGCCGATCATCTGCGCAATCTCCTGATGAGTGAGTGGCAGCTTCAGGTGAATCCCGTCCTGAGTTCGATCTCCCATTTGCTCACCCCAGCAGAGTAATAGCCTGGCCAGGCGCTCGGCGGCGGAGTGGGCTTTCCCGAAGGACCGAATCTGCGTGTGTGCCGCGCGCAGGATCTCGCTCAACATCTCGATCACCCGCAGACACACTTCCGGCTGTTCGCGCAAATATCGCAGAAAATCATCGCGCCTGACGAAGTCAGCCTGACAAGGCTCGATAGTCTCTGCCGTCAGGTGGTACGGCTCGCCAGAAATCGTCGCACTTAGCCCAAGCACTTCTCCGGGTTCAGCCAGCCGCACGATGACTGTTTTCCCCTCAGGCGAGCTTTCCGTCAGCTTGACGCGCCCCGCGCACAACACAAAGACTCCGCGAGGTTGCTGCCCTTCAACAAACAGCGTGGCCCCTTTGGGATAAAGGCTTAGTGATTTGATAGCGTCGAAAGCGTGGAGCGTTGATGCAGGAAGGTTGCGGAAGAGCCGTTCCGCACAAAACCGACAGCCCGGACAGGTCTCTGAGATTTCCAGATCGTATGGTGAGCGCATAAAGACTCCTCCCAGTCTTAATCATACGCTCCACTTTAAGAACTTCTGATTGAGGAAACTATGAGGCAGATCACGTTGCAATGTGACAGTCGTCACAGAGAAAGCTGAAACAGCCGGACAATCAGGAGTGAATGAGCGATTGCAACGCGGCTTGATTACGGATGGTCAGCGTCGAGCCTTTCAGATGCACGATCTGCTTCTTCTTGAAATCGCTGAAAAGCCTTGTCACCGTTTCGCGCGACGTACCGATCAGCTCGGCAATCTCTTCCTGTGTCAACGTCAGCTTCAAGCGCGTGCCCTGATCGGTTGCGACTCCATCGGCTGCCCATTCCAGCAGCAGCCTGGCTAACTTTTCCGACGCGGTAGACGACAATCCCAGCGAACGAATCTTTTGGCAGGCTGTGTGATAGTGGCGGCTCAAGTGCTCGGCCACTTTCAGGCTGGCCTCGCCGTGCTCTCGCAGGAAACGCAGGAACTCTTCGCGCTTGATGAAATTGGTCTGGCCCGGCTCCAGCATTTCAGCCGTCACCTCGTGTGGCTGTCCTGAGACGGTCGCGCTCAAGCCCAGGATTTCTCCCGGCTCGGCGATGTCCGTGATGATCGTCTTGCCATCCGTGCCGCAAGTCGAAAGCTTCACGCGACCGCTGCAAATCACGTAAACTCCGCGCGGTTCCTGGCCCTCGACAAAAAGGACGGCGCCGCGCGGGTGCAAGTTCGCATACGTGATCGCATCAAATGCTGCCAGCGCCTCAGCCGGGAGATCGCAGAACATCCGGTCAGCGCGCAGCTTGCACGTCAGGCAGTCTTCGATAATCGCTAAGCCGTATGGTGTATGCATAAAGCTACTCCCGGATCGAGGTCACGCTCCTCCTGTGTTGTATTGCGCCCTTTGTTTTTCAGCTGTTGCTGTCGGTGTGTAGTCTGTTTCCGGCCACTGCCTGATAATTTCGTTGAGCTTTCGCGCGTTGCACTGAATTTCGCTCATCATCTCGACGGATTCGCGGCTGACCGGCCAGCCCTCCCGTAACGCGAGATTGGACGAGTGACCGAGAATGAGCAGCGATGGGCTGACGATTTGACGCTGAAGAGATTTGAG
>CAZXHW010000155.1:0-11991 GCA_964639915.1 uncultured Heliomicrobium sp. | reverse complement strand
GATGACGCCGCTGTCTGGCGCGAACAAACTGGCCGCGAATCGCTGATCACGGTTGATCTGCTGGTCGAAGATGTAGATTTCAAAATGGAATATGCTCCGCCGCGCTGGCTTGGTCACAAAGCCTTAGCCGTCAGTTTAAGTGACATCGCGGCGATGGGCGCTGAGCCGAAGTTTTCTTTGCTGACGCTTTCGATCCCGAGGCCACATCCGCAATCCGACAAATTTTTGGAAGAGTTTTTCGCAGGCTATTTTGCGCTGGCCGAAGTGTATGGCGTGCGGCTTATCGGCGGAGATATTTCATCCACGCCGGATCGGTTATCCATTGATTCGATTGTGATTGGGAAGTGTCAGACTGGTAAAGCCGTAAAGCGTAGCGGCGCGAAAGTTGGCGATGCCGTTTACGTTACGGGCGCTGTTGGAGCTTCGGCGGCGGGATTGAAGCTATTGCTTGGCGGCGAGCGAATTGACGAAGCTCTTTTTTACCCCAGAGACGCGGAGAACGCAGAGGCGACACAGAGTGATTCCAGTACCTCTGCGCCATCTTTGCGCTCTCTGCGCCTCTGCGGTGAAGAAGCCAGTCTGGAGAATGGCCAACTCAAACAATCCGCAATGTGCGCTCAGTTGCGCCCGGAACCACGCGTTGAATTTGGACGACGGCTTGGCGAACTTGGCTTGGCGACAGCGATGATTGATATCAGCGACGGATTGGCACAAGACCTCAGCCATATCTGCGAAGCTAGCGGTGTTGGCGCGGTGATTGATTTCGAGGCTGTACCGGTTGCGGAAGAAGTCAGCTTAGTAACTTCCACCGCTGATGAAGCATTTGAGTTTGCCGTCAGCGGCGGCGAGGATTTTGAATTGCTGTTCACTGCTGACCAGCAGAACGAAGTCGAATTGAGAAGCCTGGCTGCGGAATGCCAATTACGGCTGACTCGGATTGGCCAGATCGTTTCCGCTTCACAAGACGGCTCCCTATCGGTCGCGGTACTGACTCGCACTGGTGAAGTTAAACCTCTGTCAATTCGCGGCTACGATCATTTCGGAGTTTGACCGCCTGCGCAGCCGTAGCCTACTCTTGCGCTTCATCAAACCCGACGGAGAAATCATCACACAAATGCAACAAGGCGAATATCTACAAAAAATTCTGCTGCGCCGTATGGGCGAAGCCATCCGCGATTTCGGAATGATCGTCAACGGCGACAAAATCATGGTCTGCCTAAGTGGCGGCAAAGACAGTTATTCGCTGTTGAACTTGCTGTTAGAGCTTCAACGCCGCGCGCCGGTTGAATTCGAACTGCTGGCAGTCAACCTGGATCAGAAACAGCCGAACTTTCCTGCGCACGTGCTGCCGGAATATCTGTCCAGTCTGGGCGTCGCGCATCGTATTGTCGAACGCGACACGTATTCCATCGTCAAACGGCTGGTTCCCGAAGGCAAAACCTACTGCTCGGTTTGCTCACGCTTGCGCCGAGGCATTCTGTACGACGTCGCCGTTGAAGAGGGATGCACCAAAATCGCGCTTGGCCATCACGCCGACGACATCCTGCAAACCTTCCTGCTGAATTTTTTGTTCATCGGCACCATGAAAGCCATGCCGCCGATTCTGCGTTCCGATGACGGGCGCAATACGGTCATTCGCCCAATGGCTTACATCTGGGAAAAAGATTTGACTGAATTTGCCGCAACCCAAAATTTCCCCATTATTCCGTGCGACTTGTGCGGTTCGCAGGAAAACCTGAAGCGCAAACGCATGAAGCGGCTGATTGACGAATTGCAGCAGGAAATTCCAAAAGTCCGCAAATCCATGCTCACAGCGCTGGGCAATGTGGTGAACACCCATTTGATGGACCCGGAACTATTCGATTTCAAATCCTTATCGGCTGGCGTGGGAGACATTGCTGCCGAACTCGACGCCGCTGTCGGAGTTCACGACGAAAAAGGCGAAGAGGTGGTTGAACCCGCGCTGGTGTCTTTGACTCGCTAACTGTTCCCTGCACATTCAAAACAAATCGCTGACCAAACCCGGAGGAGCTATGCCCACTCGTCTATCGAAGTCGTTCGTCTATCTGCTGTTGCTTTCATTGTCGCTGCCGAATTTTGTTTTCGCGCAAGCTGCAAAACCTGCTGCCGCGCGCCAACTGCCCGGCAACACTGCGCAAGGGGTTTTGCTGCCGAACGGCTGGACGCTGACTCCTGAAGGTAAACAGATTCCCGTCAGCGATTTGCCGATGAACATGATTTTGAGCAACGACGGGCGCTATTTGCTGGTGACGACCAATGGCAATGGTGATCAAACTGTTGACGTCATTGATCTGATTGCGGGGCAAAGCGTCCAAACGATCAAAGTTGCAAAGTCGTGGCTGGGAATTGCGCTGTCGCCGGATGGCAAACGGTTGTTTGTTTCCGGCGGAGACGACAACGAAATTTTGGTGTACGACTTCGTTGCTGGCAAAACCACTGCCACTGGCAAAATAAATCTTGGCAGCGTTGATTACCATAAACTGGACAACCGAGGTCGCGACCAGGCAAGGCGAGCCGGTCGCGGTGAATTCGCATTTCCAGCGGGTATCGCCGTTTCGCCAAATGGCAAATGGCTTTACGCTGCTGAAAACCTTTCGCACAAAGTCGCGGTCGTTGATCTGGCTTCGCAAAAAGTCGTCAGGAAAATCGAAGTCGGCGAATACCCTTACGATTGCGAAATCAGCAAAGACGGCAAACGGCTTTACGTCAGCAACTGGGGATCGCGCAGCCTGGCTGTGATTGATACCTCCAGCAATTCGGTCACCGCGACGATTCAGGTCGGCGACCATCCAAACGATATTGAACTCACCCGCGACGGCAAAACGCTTTACGTCGCCAATGCCAATAGCAACACGGTTTCCGTCGTTGACACCGTGCAGCTAAAAGAGACCGAAGCCATTTCGACTGCCCTGCATCCGAAATCTCCGGCTGGAAGCACGCCGAACGCCGTCGCTTTGTCGCCGGACGAAAAAACGCTCTTTATTGCCAATGCCGACAACAATAACGTCGCAATCGCAGACGTGGCCAAACGCCGCGCCAGCGAAATTGAAGGCTTCATCCCGACTGGCTGGTATCCGACTTCGGTCAGGGTCAGCAAAGATGGCAAACGCATCTTCGTCGCCAACGGCAAAGGCACTGCTTCGGCTGCGAATCCAAAAGGTCCAACTCCGTTAATTGGCCGCACGGATCAATACATCGGCAGTTTGCTGAAAGGCACGATCTCGCTGATTGATATGCCCGGCAAAGCCCGGCTGGCGCAGTTAACCAAACGAACCTACGCCAATTCGCCGTACACGGACGCGCTGCTGAAAGCCGCTCGCGCGCCGCAGGAAAAAACGGCAATTCCGGTCAAGCTTGGCGAAGCTTCTCCGATTAAACACATCATTTACGTCATCAAGGAAAACCGCACCTACGACCAGGTCCTTGGCGATATGAAAGAAGGGAACGGCGATCCGAACCTGTGCTTGTTTGGCGAAGATGTCACGCCTAACCAGCACGCCTTGGCGCGTGAGTTTGTCTTGCTAGACAACTTTTATGTGGACGCGGAAGTTTCCGCCGACGGTCACAACTGGTCCATGGCGGCGTACGCGACGGATTACGTCGAAAAAACCTGGCCAACGAATTATTCACAGCGCGGACGAACGTACGATTACGAAGGCAGCAAGAAAATTGCCCGTCCGACTGCTGGTTACATCTGGGATTACTGCAAACGCGCCAAGGTCAGTTATCGCAGCTACGGCGAATTTGTCGGCGTGCGCGATGTCAAAGTCGGGGGCGGTGGAGGCGGCGAAACCGACACGGCAGCGGCTGCAAAAGCGCGCCGCGAAAATTACACGTTGGAAGATGCGCTGATCGGCCATTTCAGCCCGACGTATCCGGCCTATGATCTTTCGATTACGGACAACACGCGTGTTGACCGCTGGCTTGAAGAGTTCCGCGACTTTGAAAAAAACAGCAATCTACCGCAGTTTCAAATTGTCCGGTTGGGCAACAATCACACCCAGGGCACTCGTGTCGGAGTTCCCACGCCGCGCGCGTACGTAGCCGAAAACGATCTGGCGCTCGGCCGTTTGGTTGAAGCTGTAACCAATAGCAAGTATTGGGATTCGACAGCGATTTTTGTTTTGGAAGACGACGCGCAAAATGGTCCCGACCACGTTGACGCGCACCGTTCACCTGCTTTCGTCGTCAGTCCCTACACCAAACGCGGCGTGATTGATTCGACGATGTACACGACTTCCGGAATGTTGCGGACGATGGAACTGATTTTGGGCTTGCCGCCGATGAGCCAGTACGACGCCGCAGCTACACCGCTGTACAGCGCCTTCACTGCCAAAGCGGACTTGAAACCCTTCAAGCTTCTTCCTGCGCGGATTGATCTGACTGAAAAGAATCAGCCGAATGCGCCCGGTTCGCGCCAATCTGCAATGTGGGATTTCAGCAAAGAAGATACATTGCCCGACATAGAATTCAACGAAGTCATCTGGAAATCCGTTCGGGGAGCCAATTCACCCATGCCTGCGCCGGTTCGCAGCGCGTTCGTTCGCGCGATTGAAAGTGACGACGACGAAAAGGAAGAAAAAGAACCCAGGAAACAATTACGCCGAAACAAGCGGTAAAGTCGCTTGCTACGTAGTTATGGTTTGCAGATTGCCAAATAACTCCTGCCCCAATTCGTCTTCAGACGGCATTGGTGACAGAAAGTCAGCGGCCAATCTCAGTCGTCGTTCGATCAGTTGATCCAGTTTTTCGTCGAACGTTTGGAATTCGCCGCGCGGGTCTTTGGCAATTGGGTGATAAACGTGAACGTCACGTTGCTGACCGATGCGGTAGACGCGGTCAGTCGCCTGCGACTCTTTGGCTGGGTTCCACCAACGCCCGTAATGAATGACGTGATTCGCTTCGACGATGGTCAGGCCGACGCCTGCCACTTCGGGTGACAGAATTATCACATTAAACCCGGCGCTTTCCCGGAAGCGATTGACGATGGCTTTCCGCGTGCGTTCCGCGCCTTGCACGTTGCCATTGCGGCTGGTCGAACCATTGACGACTTCGACATCCAGACGGAAGGCTTCGTTCAAAACGCCGATCAGCAACTGCTGAGCATCCAGACTGCGCGTGAAGATCAAGGCTTTTTCGCGTTGTGCCCGAATGGATTTCAAGCATTCGACGACAGCGGCGAGTTTCGGACAACGTCGAATCGCTTCGTCCCCGCTCATCGGTTCGTAGCGCGGAACCAGCGCCGGATGCTGATACAGTCGCTGTAATTGGGGAATGACTTTCAGCGGATGACCTTCCTTGCCACCTTTGCCGACGCGGTCAAGCAGTTCCAGATGCATCTGCCGCTGTTCGGGGGAAAGCTCGCAGTCCAACTTGTGTTCATGCTTTTTCGGCAACCCCGGCAGACTGGTTTGTTTGTCGCGGCGCAGCACGTATGCGTCAGTACGGCTGAACCGCAGTCGTGTTTTGAGTTCCGCCAGTGCCGCGCCATCCGGTTCAGCCAAGCGGTCTTCATAATTCCGGCGAAACTCCGCCGCGCTGCCCAGCAATGGACCGGGTTGTAGAAAATCGAAGAGATTCCAAACGTCGGATAGTTTCGTTTCAACTGGGGTTCCAGTGGCCGCGATACGAAAACGTGGCGACAGACTTTTCAGCGCGTGCGAGATTTTGGTGTTGGCTGTTTTGTATTCCTGTGCTTCGTCGGTGATGACGACTGACCAGCGGTCGCGCATTCGGGCAAATGAATGCTGGTAATTGACGATGGTTTCGTAATTGGTCAGCACTACGCGATGCTGGCAGATTCGATCAAGGTCTAGCATTGCCTGGCCACGTTCAACCTCTCTCACTCAGGAGGTTCGGAACAGTTCTAATGTCTTGCCGCGCAAAATCAGATGCGGAGTAAAGACCGCACCATCAGCGGCAAAGAAGCGCCGCATATCCTGAAGCCAGGTTTCGTTCTCGACCAGGATGACAGGTGCGACGATCAGAATTGGCCGCCATGGCGAGGCTTCAGGGTCAGGCCCAGCGGCGATTTCCCCGCGCTCAATCAACCAAGCCAGAAAAGTTAAAACCTGAAGCGTCTTGCCCAACCCCATGTCGTCCGCCAGCAGGCAACCTCGCCGCCCGCTCGCGCCAAGCATGTAGTTTTGCTGAAGCCAGCGAACGCCTTCTTTTTGGTGATCTTTCAACTCAACATCGGGTTTGAGCGAGCGCGGCAACTCGATTGGGACTTGTTTATCAGTCGCCGCCCCGCCTTCTTCATATTCAAGTTCGGCTTCGTTGGTGTGGATCAGCAGATAGCGACGCTGTTTGTCACCTTGCTTCTTTGCTTGTTTTTGACCACCGATTTGTTCGGTCAGTTCATCCAGTGCATGTCGGAATTCGTTATAAAGCAGGATGGATTTACCTTTGAATTCGACGACGCCTTTGCCGTCACGATGTGCTTCATCGGCTTCGCGTTGAAGATCAAAGACTTCCTGCGGCGAATTGAACTGCACGTCTTCCACCGAACCGTCAGCGTAACGGAATTGCACTCCGGCGGTGAAGGTTCCGTTGTCGCGCTGTTCGCGTTCGATGCCGTCAAAGATGCCGGTGCCTGCGTTGTAATAAGGCTGCGCGGTGAACGGGAAATCGCCAATGCCGCGAACTCGCGGGCCAAAATCGGAAAGGTCAATTGCGTTCGCCACTCCATCGAAAACCGCTTGCGGATCGCGTAATGCTTCGGCCTTTCCCGCCCCGCCCAGCCAGCGCACTTGTTGCATTCGCCGCAAGGTTTCGCGCTGCGTTTCATCCAGCACGACGTAAACCTGCTCGCCTTCCTGGTTGAGCACGTAGGTGTTATTTGCTCCGCCACTTGCGAAAAAAGCCTGCCTCATTGCATCGTCACCGACACCGTCAATGCGCGGAGCGAAGGATACGCGGCCTTGTTCGTCGGTAACAATGTCCAACGCCAGTCGCGAGGGAACCAGCACACGTTGTTTTCCCAGATAACGATCCAATTCCGTGCCGGTGCCTTTGACCAAGCCTTTGATTTCGGCAAAGTTCAGATACGCCTTCTCCCCTTTCTCTTCCGGCGGCAGCGCGTTAAACCGCTCAACCGATTCGATTAGCGCCAGCGTTTGCCCATCCAGGCGATAAACATCATCTTCACTGCGCCGCACGAATCCGCCCAGCCGTTCGGGGTAAACCTGCTGTGAACCGAGATAAAACCGGTGGCGATAGCGAAAGTCCGGCAAGCCCAGCGAGCCGGAAGATTCCAGTTCCAACGTGAACGGTGCCCACAGCGCGACGCCTTCAAAAGCGTCAATACCGTTCTCTTCAAGCTGCGCAAATTGATCGTGCGGAATTTTCAGCGCACCGTTTTCCAGCGCAGCCAAGCCGAGTTCCAGCAACTGCGGGATGACCGCAGGCAGCAATCGCCCCAGCCGATTTAATGCCCGCTGGCTGCGAAGTTGCTGCCAATTCGCAATGTCGCCCCAGCCCGCGCGCAGCCATACGCCATCGGGTTCAATCGTCAAACTGACGCCTTTAATCGGACCGGATAATTTCCAGTTCATAATTTCAGTAAGGACGGATGCCGTGTTGAGCCAGAAAGGCCACTGCTTTGTATTGCCAGTCGCCAATGTGCGGGATGCGTTCTTTGGCCCGCCATTGCCGCTTGATGTTTGATTCAGAGAATCCTTGCTGTTGCCAGAAGTGCGGGACGATCTGGCTGAACTGTTCCTTCTCGTAAAAGTAGATCGCGCCGACCGGATGAAACTCAATAGCCACAATCTTTCCGAAATCGAGCAGGAACGCGCTGGCAGCGCCTTTAATGCGGCCATAACTGACCGCGCCCTGTCGGCGGCGAAGCTCTGCTGAGAGTCGAAACTCATCGTCCGGCTTTAGCAACGAACGCGATTGCGTCAGAGTGCCGATGTAACGCAACCAGAAATCGCGCCGCCCATGCGGATCGTCGTAGCCCGCCACGTGGTCGAAAAAGAAAACAATATCTTCGCGGGATAGCCAGCGAATGAATCTGTTTTTTGCTTCCTCCGCGACGCCTGACCATCGTGTTGCCTGCAATCGCGGGTCGCCCAATCGCGGATCGTTGAGCAGACAATTGACCAGCATCTGACGATAAGTTTCATTCGTCTCAGCCAGCCGATGCAGAATCGCCTTTCGCTTGAACCGTTCCGCTGGCCAGTTGTTCCATCGCAGTAACCGCGTGAGCGATTCTTCGGCGATCAAATTTGGGGCGTTGGTTGTTAGGAAATGCTGGAAAGCGGCCTCGGCAGCTTCGGCTGCGTATGCCGTCTGTTCGTCAATGCGCCAATCGCGGCAGGCTTCGGCAACCGATGCCTGATGTCGGATGATTTCTTTGGCAAACTCAACTGCGCCCTGCGCGCCGAGCAATACCGCCACTGATTGCCGCCAGCGTTTCAGCAGCCGATTCGCGCCGTCATAGCTTTCCAGCCGTCGCCGCACGCGCCCTACGACTGGACTGGCGACAACTTCTGTCCAGCGTAGGTGGCAAGCGCGAATCATTCCTTGCAAAGCCCGCGCACGAAGCGGCGGCCATTCACGGTCAAGGTAACGTTGAAAGCGCAAGTCGGTTGCCGCCTTCGGTTCCCAGCACAAAGCGCGCACTGCTCGCCACTCAAGTTCTGTACGCTGTCCAGCCAACATCTCTTGCCACAGCTTTAAATATTCGTCCGGGCAGGGAAGGGGGCGAATCGTCTGCGTCTGGTTGAGATTGGAAATAGCACTTTCCAGTCGCTCGAATCTCGGCGCTGGCCGTTCGGCGGCGGCCTTTGTTTCAGATTTCAGCCACATCATCGAGCGTCGCAAATCTCCCAGCGATGAAAGCAGGTTGGGCTCACTTGTTGGAGTCAATCGTCTCTCCATTGCCGGTGACTTCGGTGACGATGCGGCGTTCCAGCGATCGGACGCGGATTTTGAAGATGACGCGGCGGCTGCGGTTGAAATCTTCCAGCCCAGCTTGATCGCGTATTGGTTCCACGCTGCCCCGTCCGGTGGCCGAAAGCAGTTCCAGAAAACAGCCGCGATTGGACTGGCCGTCGCCGGTTGCCGTACCGTCCAGCACCCGCAAACTTTTCTGCACCACGCCCAAGGAACGTTCCTGGCTGAGTTGCAGATTGCGCTCATCACTTCCGGTGCTGTCGGTGTGGCCTTCGATGACGATGGATTCGATTTCGCGGCGAAACTCTTCCGAACACAGCGCCACCGCCATCTTCGGCACGATCTTTTGCAGAAACTCAACGCCTGCTGCCGGAATGTCCGCGCGATTGATGGCGAAGTTCAGCAATCCGTCGGGCACGATGACGATCAGGCCAAGAGGGTCTTTCGGATCGTTTTTGATCTCGAAGCCTTGTTCGCGGTATTCGTTGACTTCGCCGCTCAATCGCTCCTGAAGCTTTTTCAAGATGGCGTTGCGCGTCGTTTCGCCTTCCTGCTGAGCATTATTCAGCGTGGCCACCAGCAATAGGATAAAGATCACCATGAGCGAAGTCATCAAATCAGTCAGCGAACTGGCCAGACTGGAACTACCGTTTTCAATTGCCATTTTGCCCCTTGGTTGGATGAGTGCGGCCCAGCGTGTCAGCCAGATCACTTAGCACGTCATCCAGTTCGCCGACAGAAGCGCCCAGCTTGCTGGTCGCGTTGCTGAAATGGTTGTCGGCCATTTCAACCATCTGACGGAATCCGTTATTCGTGGCTTCGGTGTAGTTTTTGATGTGAGTGTTGAGTTGATTGAGCAGTTCATCGGCGGCGCTTTCAACCTGAGTGAACGTGTCGCGGTAATTGTCCAGGTTCATTTGGATTGTTTTCCAGACCTCGGCCTGATTGGCGTTGGCTTCGGCCAGATTCTCAACCTGTTTCCCGCTTTGCCTGGCTACTTGTTGTAGCGCGGTTTGCGTCTCCTGCATTTCTTGCGCGGCGGATTCGATAGTAGTGACAGTTGAAGCAACTTGCGCCGTCACCTGCTTCAGGTTATTGATGATAGAAGAGTGCTGTCCGATGGCTTGAGTAAAACTGCCGAGCGTATTTTCAAACGCGGCGCGCAAAGCTTCGACGTTGGTGGTTTGCTGTGTATGAGCGGTCAGCATTTGCTCGAACCTTGCGGCGTTTTGCTCTGACCATTGCCCGGCTTGCGCGATAACTTGTTGCGCCGCGCTGTTCGTCGTTTCAGCATTGGTTGCCAGCCGCAGGCTCATCTGCGTCACCAGATCGTCAAATTTGGTGGTCATGCTTTCCACTTGCGAACGGCCTTCTCGGAACTGTTCCGCTGTGGAAAGCTGTGCAATTTCGATCAACTGCGAAAGGCTTTGCTGAGTCTGTTTGAACTGCTGGTTCATATCATTCAGCAAGCTCGCCGTGCCTGAAAGCGAAGTGACGACCATCGCCATCTCTTCGCGAGCGCTGCCGGACAGCGAATCCGAAAACGACTGGCTCATGCGGTCAATTGATTGGTTGAGCGAACTGCCCAAATCGCTCAACAACTGTTTGATCGAATCGTTGATTGAATCTTGCTTGGTGGCTTGCATCTGGCGCAAAGAAGTATTCAGCCCTTCGATGGATTCCACCATCCTGCTCATTGTCGGGCCGAGGTTTTCGGTAATGCTGCTCTTCAATGTTGGTGCCAGATTGCTGTTGAACAGGCGAATCGCATTGGTTTGTTCGGCAACCTGTTGCCGAGATTCTTCCAGCAGGTGGGCAGTAGTCAATCGTGGAAATAAACTATCAATCGCCAATATCAAAGCACGGCGTGCTTTCGCTAGCCGATGAAAGAAGACTTTTTGCAACCAGATATACAACGTCGCCATCAGCAGCGCGGCAATGGAAGAAACGAACTTGCCGGACAATCCCTGAATCAACAGTTCGATTCCTTGCACGCGATTGTTGACCAGCCGCACATCCAGCAGCGCAATCAAAATGGCAATGAAGGTGAAGAGCAGCCCGATGCCAGTGATGATGCCAGGCAGCGAATGATAACCTTCCAGATTGAGACGATTTCCCATGGTCGCTTCTTCGCTGAAAGATTCTTTCGCGGAATCAGTGGCCAGAAAGTAATCGCGGTCATCGCGGTCGCGTCTTTGCACTAGTGAAGCGGCAAAATTCCGCCAACAGGGTTTCAACCTCGACTTTTCGAATTGTCGGTTCAGATGGTCAGAAGCTTCTTGCGACACTCCGTGACGCGAATTGTTTTTGGGCAGATCTTTGATCAACTGCCGATAGCTTTGGGCTTCGCGTCCAGTGACATACCACAATCGCAAGATCGCATAGAGCGTGCCGATAACGACGGCGACGGCAACCAGCCACGAAATGACCGGCGCTTCCAAACCGAAGAATATCCATTTGGCTTTCAAAAGACTGAGCATGGTAATCTGCGCACAAGAAAGGCTATGGGCCGTTTGATTATGTTATGGGGTCGGGAAGAAGGAACGTCGGGGCGGAAGAAGATTAAAATGAGCCGGGAGAATACATGCCCCCTAATAAAAAGTCTACGAAAAGTTCTTTGCTCGTTGCATAGTTTGTGCAAAACCTCAGACGTGACTGGTCAGCAAATAAAAGGTAATTATGAAAGAAATCAATATCGGAGCCGCCGTGTTAAGCGGCAATCAAGAAGTCGGTCGAGTTGAACAAGTGGTGCTGGATTGTGAAGCTTATGAAGCGTCACATTTGATTGTCCGGCAGGGAGGCGCGCTTCAGTCGCAACTTCGATTAATGCCGATCAGTTGGGTGAGCAGCGCTGGACATGACCAAGTCCATATCAGCCAGTCTGAAGGAGAATTGGCGACGCTCCCCAATTTTGAAATGCAGCATTACGCACGCCTGGATCAATTGGATCGGGAACAACTGGAACATCCGCGATCAAAGATTAAGCCGTCCGATTGGTTTAACTATTTTGTGCCGGTGGTGGCCCATGGGCTGGGTGTCCCTTACGATGCACCAGGAGTGCGCGTCACG
>CAZXHW010000154.1:0-12011 GCA_964639915.1 uncultured Heliomicrobium sp. | reverse complement strand
ACATCAGCGCGCCCGGAGCAGTCGGCCCGCCTTCAAATGAAGCCGCCGAAACGTGCATGGAGCTTAGCCGAACGCCTCCGCCGCCAACGTCATTGCGCGCAGAGTTGCTGTAACTGGCTCCGTCCGCGCCATCAAAAACCGCGACGCCATTCACCCACAACCCGATCGCACCTAAGGTAGTGTTGCGCTTAGTCGCGGCGGAAGAAGGGCTGCGCGGGAATTGAGCGCGCACAGTTTGCGCGGTCGGAAAGTTTGGAAAAACTCCACCGTTGTTACCGTCAATAAACCACGGTCCCATCGTGTAACTGCCCAGCCCGTTGGACGATAAATACACCGTCGAATCAGTAAAGCTAACGCTTTGTGGATCGGCTTTGACGGCTGTTGCCTGGCCTCCGCTAACTTGCGCGCCAGTTGGGCGAGTCACTGGCCAGGTTGTTTGCGGTCCAGCGGTTGGGTCAAACCCGTTGACAACTTGGGCGTTCTGTTGAGAGTTTTTCGTCAGCCAGGAATTCAGTTGCGGCGCATTTGGCACGTTCTGCGTGTAAGCGCCGTTGTTGAAGTAGCTTTGCGCGTTGGCGGGTGCGGTGGCGTTTCCGCCACCCGTGACGTTGCCGTAAAACTGCAACCCGATAACATAAGGAAACGCTGGCGAACCATCATCGTTGATTGTCACAAAGTAAGCGTAAGTTCCGTTCGGAAATTCCGGTGTAACGGCAAATCGTCCGTTGTGAACATCCAGATCGCCAAGGCCTTGTACGAACTCGAAATCTTCGATGTAACGCCCCAGCGGAAACGTCTCGGACACGTCCGGACCTTGCTGATTCGCGCTAAGCTGTTGAGCAATTCCCGTGTGACGAGCGAGCGTCCAGTCGGGTAGTGAAGTTCGCTGCGTCATCGTTCGCAACCGGAAGCTTGGTTTTAACCGTTTGATTGCGCTGTTCGGATTGTTCGGATCGGAATACCCATACGGTCCATAAATCGGGTAGCCATCAAACATCCAACCCAAAATCGGCGAGTGTTTCCACTGGCTGGCTTTTTCACGGTACACAGTTCCAATGCGCAAGGTGGAAACTTTTTCCAGATTGTCGTCAAGCTGCGCTCGCAAACAGATAGGTTGCACGTGGTGGTGATATTGCCCATTGCCCGGTTGATGGCCCAGGCAACGATCAAACGTTTGCGCTTCGCCGTAATAGGCATTGCGAAGCCAGATGCCGTCGCCCTGGCCACCGGGCGGCTGCGCAAAAGCGGCGACGCTGCACGCTAGAAATAAAAAGATCATAAAGGCGGTTTTCATCATCTCTTGTCCTAACCTTCTTTGGGCTGACTCCTTGTTGGAATTCTTTCGACAGGATGATCAGGATTTTTCAAGATGAACCTCTCAACCCTCTGCAGGGCATCAAGCAAATCCTGAAAAGATCCTGTCAACCCTGTCGAACTTTTGATTGGTTTAGTTGCCGGGTCTAGGCGGCTTGTGATCTCTGCGCAATTCATCCAGCTTGGCTTTTTGCTCTGCCGTCAGCACGTTGTGAATCGCGTTGTCTGTGCGAATGCGGATCAGTTTGAGTTCGGTTTCGACCTGAGCTTCTTTGGCCAGCAATGCGCGGGCGGCGGCTTCATCGAAACTGTTCCCTTCGACAATCGCGCGCATCTGTTCGCCATTACCCCGCAACTGTTCGTGGTAGGTTTCAGAATCTGTCCGCTGTTTTTCGCGCAGCGTTTTGATTTGCTGTTTCTGGGCGTCTGTCAGATTGAGCTGGCTGAACATCGGGTCTTCGCCTCTTGGGCCTCCGGGACCACCGGGTCCGCGTTGCCCTGGCGGAGGCGGAGGAGGTCCATACCCGCCCGGTCCTTGCTGTGCGCAAGCAGCACTAGACATTGCATTCATCCGAAAGCCCGCCACGCCCAAAACGGCGGCAAGCGCGACACTCATCAAAATCATTCTTCTCGTTTTCATTGTTTTATCTCCCTTCAAATTGGTTCGAAGCCTGGTCACGGGTGGATTCCGTTGACTGCCTTCGACACGATGGAGAATAGTCGCCAAACGTTAAGCTTTGATTTGTTCAGTAGAAGATTTGTAAAGGGATGGTAAATCCGGCTGCTGAAGCCAAAACCTTGCGTTACACTTCGGTGCGTATGGAAAGCGTCACGTATTTGCCCGCAAAAATTCTGATGATTGATGACGACACGAAGCTTTGCCGGCTGGTGAAGGAGTATCTGGAGCCGATGGGATACGAAGTCGAAGCCGCGTATACGGGTCCAGCGGGACTTGAAAAAGTGCTGGCTGGAAATTATCAGGCCGTAATTCTGGATGTGATGCTCCCGGGAATGGATGGCTTTGAAGTGTTGCGTCAGATTCGCCGAACTTCGGTTGTGCCGGTGCTGATGCTGACGGCACTGGGCGATGAATCTGACCGCATCGTCGGACTGGAAATCGGCGCGGATGATTATTTGCCCAAAACCTTTTCGACGCGCGAATTGCTGGCCAGATTGCGGGCAGTTACGCGGCGTTCCCAGATCGCCGCCAGCCAACCATCGCCTGAAGCTGATGAAGTTGTCGTCAACAATTTGCGTGTCAACGCTTCGGCTCGCAGGGCAACGCTCGGTGACCAAGCTTTGACACTGACGCCGGTCGAATTCGATCTGCTGCTTTGTCTGGCGCGGGCGGCGGATCGCGTGCTCAGCCGGGATCAATTGCTGGATGAAATTAGTGGCAGAAATTATGAAGTGTTTGACCGCTCGATTGACGTTCATATTTCTTCTTTACGCCGCAAGCTAGGCGACGATCCGAAAACTCCACGTTTCATCAAAACGGTGCGCTCGGCCGGCTATATGTTGATTCGCCAGCCGGAGGATCAGGCATGAAATTCCGGCTATCGCTTTTCGCCAGAATCATGCTCTGGTTCTTTCTGAATCTGGCCGTCATTGGCGGAGTGTTATTTGTTTTATTCAACCTGCAATTTCGCCTGGAGCCGGGCTCTCCGCTATTGGGCGGGGCAAACGACAGAATCGAAAACATTGCGCGAGCGATCACCGACGACATTCGCGATAAATCCCGCGAACAGCGCGAAGCCATCTTGCAGCAATATGCCCAGATTTACCGGCTCGAGTTTTCGGTGTACAGCAACGAAGGCGAAAAGCTGGCAGGCCAGGAACCTGTGCTGCCTGCGGAAGTGTTGGAGCGAATCAAAGCGCGTCCACCAGGCCCCGCAATCCCTCCTGAAGAAGCTCCGTTTGTCGGCCCTCCACCGAATGACATGCTTCCGCCACGGCCAAGACCGTTTCCCGTTTCCACAATGAAAACATCAAATCCGCCTCGGTATTGGGCCGTGGTGCGGATTCCGGTTTATCAGGCGGGAGCTTCCGATCCGGTACGGGCTGCGCTGACTGCTTCGTCTGATTCCATCACGGGCCACGGAATCTTTTTCAATCCGAAACCCTGGTTAGTGATTGCGGTGGTTGTATTTGGGCTTTCGATTTTGCTGTGGCTACCGTTTGTGCGCAGTCTGACAATAACAATCAAGCACCTGACTTCCGCCGCCGAAAAGATCGCCGAAGAAAACTTCGATGTTCGCGTTGACGAACGTCGAAGCGACGAGCTTGGACGTTTGGGAAAAGCCATCAACCATCTGGCTAGCCGCTTGAATGGATTTGTCACCGGGCAAAAACGATTTTTAGGCGACATCTCGCATGAACTGAATTCGCCACTTGCGCGAATGCAATTTGCTCTGAGCATTCTGGAAGAACGCACCGACCAAGCTGGACAAAAATACATCACCGACGTTCAGGAAGAAGTTCAGTTGATGGCCAAATTAGTCGCGGAGCTTTTGGCGTATGCGCGCGCCGGACTGAAAACTTCGGCCATCCGGTTGGAAGCGGTGCGCTTGCTGCCACTGGTTGAACAAATCGTTGCCCGGGAGGCGTCGGGCTTCGAAGTCAAAATTGAAGTGAATGGGAATCTGGAAGCCGTGGCGCAACCGGATTTGCTGTCTCGCGCGTTGGCCAACCTCATTCGCAATGCGGTTCGGTACGCAGCGACTTCGGGCCCAATTACGGTTTCAGCCGCACAAAACGACGATACAGTGCGCTTGACCGTCACCGATTGCGGAGCAGGCGTCCCCGAAGAAGAAATCAGCAAATTGTTCGATCCGTTTTATCGCCCCGAAACCGACCGGGCGCGAACCACCGGCGGAGCAGGATTGGGGCTGGCCATTGTCAAAACCTGCATTGAAGGCTGCCAAGGTCACGTTTCAGCACGAAACTTAAAACCGGCAGGATTTGAGGTGGCTGTCGTATTGGTTGGAGTTGAGAACTCTATCTGAGCGATTTTCCATTTGAAATTTTCCGTTTGTCATTTGTCATTGCTGGTGACCACCCAAACAATGACAAATTCAAAATGGAAAACGGAAAATGAATCTGTTCATCAGTCAACCTTAAACAAGCTCAACTATTGTCGCCGTCCCCATTCCCGCGCCAACACACAATGTCGCTAAGCCTGTCGCCGCGCCTCGGCGTTCCATTTCGTCAATCAGCGTTCCCAAGATCATCGCGCCTGTCGCGCCCAGCGGGTGTCCCATCGCGATAGCTCCGCCGTTGACGTTGATCTGATCGTGCGGAATGCCCAGCGCCTGCATATACCGCAGCACCACTGCGGCAAAGGCTTCATTCAATTCGTACAGGTCAATGTCCTGGGTCGTCATTCCGGCGCGCTTCAAGGCTTTTTCAGTCGCCGGAGCCGGGCCAGTCAACATGATCGTCGGTTCCGATCCAATCGAAGCAAAGGCGCGAATCTTTGCGCGCGGCTTCAGTCCCAGTTTTTCCCCAATCTCTTTGCTGCCGACCAATACCGCCGCCGCGCCATCAACAATGCCGCTGGAATTGCCCGCGTGATGCACGTGGTTGATGCGCTCGACTTCCGGGTAACGCTGGATGGCGACGGTGTCGAAGCCGGCTTGTTCGCCCGGAACGGTGAACGATGGATTCAGCTTGGCCAAATCTTCCATCGTCGTTTCTGGTCGCATCAGTTCGTCGTAGTCAAGTACGGTCAAGCCGATCTGATCTTTCACAGGAACGATTGAGCGTTTGAAGTACTCGTTGTCCCAGGCGTGCTTGGCGCGTCGCTGGCTTTCGATGGCGTAAGCGTCAACGTCTTCACGAGAAAAACCATATTTGGTCGCCACCAGATCGGCGCTGATGCCTTGTGGAACGAAGTACAACTTCGAGGCGATTTCAGGATCCATCACCATCGCACCGCCATCGGCTCCCATTGGCACACGCGACATGCTTTCGACGCCGCCGCCAATCGCCAGATCGGATTGTCCCGACATGACTTGCGCCGCAGCCGTATTGACGGCTTCCAGGCCCGAAGCGCAAAACCGATTGAGCTGTTTGCCCGGTACGGTTTCGGCGTAATCGGCATTCAGCGCGGCGATGCGCGCGATGTCGGAGCCTTGTTCGCCGACCGGCATGACACAGCCAAACACCACATCGTCCAGATAAGACGTGTCGAGTTCATTGCGATCACGAATGGCTTTCAGAACCTGCGTTGCCAATTCGATGGGCCGAATTTCGTGCAAACTGCCGTTCGATCTGCCTCGCCCGCGCGGCGTGCGGACCGCGTCGTAAATGTAAGCCTCAGTCATTGGTCGGTTCTCCTCTTTTGAATGCAATGGTAAGTTTCTGAAGCGATGTTAGCAGACAGCCGCTTTGGAGCAGAAATGAATCGGCTGGCATTGTGCCAATTCGTTGAAGTTATTGTAGGATTACACCCTTGATTCGGATCAACCATACGCACTGATAATCAGGAAAGGTTACGAGCACCAATGCCAGACACTAGAGAGATAGCCAATACCATCTCCGACGATTTCGGAGCCAATTCTACTTATGTCGAAGACCTGCTTCGGCAGTTTCAGCACAACCCGCATTCGGTCGGCGAAGAATGGGGCCAGTATTTCAAATCGCTGCTAGGCGGCAACGGAGTCGTGAAGGCTGAAGCCCACGCTGCAACGGCTGCCGCTTCGCCCGCGCCTGCCAAAACTCAAACCGCCGCTACGCCGTCTGCCAAAATCGCAACTGCTGAACAAGTTGTCGGTGAGCACCTGCAAATTCGCGGTCCGGCATTAAAGATTGTCGAAAACATGGAAACCAGTCTGACTGTGCCGATTGCGACTTCGGTGCGCCAGATTCAAATCAAACTGCTGGACGAAAACCGCCGTTGGATCAACCGCCACCTGGAAGAGCACGGCAGAGGCAAAACTTCGTACACGCACTTTATTGCCTGGGCGATTTTGAAGGCGCTGGCCAAGCTTCCGCAAATGAACGACGGGTACGAAGAAGTGGATGGCACGGCTTACCGCGTCAAACGCGCGGACGTGAATTTAGGCGTTGCTGTCGACGTTCAGAAAAAAGACGGCTCGCGCAGCTTGCTGGTTCCGAACATCAAGGCCGCCAACAAGATGACCTTCTGGCAATTTGTCCAGGGGTATCAGGATGTGGTCATTCGCGCCCGCGACGGCAAACTTCAGGTCGCCGATTTCCAGGGCACGACAATTTCCCTGACCAATCCCGGCACGATTGGAACCACTTCTTCCAACCCGCGATTGATGGCGGGACAAGGCGCCATCATCGCTACCGGAGCCATTGAGTTTCCGCCGGAATATGCCGCGATGACCGATGCTGCGCTCTCCCAACTGGGCATCAGCAAGGTTTTCACCATCACCAGCACCTACGATCACCGCATCATTCAGGGAGCCGAATCGGGAATGTTCCTGGCGCACATTCACGAATTGCTGCTGGGCAAACATAATTTTTATGACGAAATCTTTGCCGACTTGGGGATCAACTACAAACCTTTGCGCTGGTCTGTAGACATCAATCCATTGCTGTCCGGCGTGGATCGCGAACGACAGGAAATCAGAAAACAAGCAGCCATTTTTGAGTGGATCAATGCGTATCGTGTGCGCGGCCATCTGATCGCGGATATTGATCCGCTGAACATGATTAACCTGTACGCGCATCCCGAACTGGAAATTGAAACTTACGGACTGTCAATCTGGGATTTGGATCGTGAATTTTACACGGGTGGTTTGGGCGGCAAAGAATATGCGACGTTACGCGAAATCTGGGCGATGCTGATCCGGTTTTATTGCGGCAGTGTCGGCACCGAAAGTCGCCACATCACCAGCAAGGAACAGAAACAGTGGATTCGCGACCGTATAGAGCGCAACCCGGAACCGGTTCCTGTGGAAGTCAAAAAACAATTGCTCAATTGTTTGATCGCCGCTGAACAATTCGAAAAATTCCTGCACACAAAATACCTGGGCCAAAAACGATTTTCCGTCGAAGGCGGCGAATCCATCATTCCCGTGCTGGATCAGATGATTTCAGGCGCCGCCCAGCGCGGAGCCGATGAAATTGTTTTGGGCATGGCGCATCGTGGACGACTGACCGTGTTGGCCAACATCATCGGCCATCACATGAGCGAACGAATCTTTACGGCGTTTGAAGGCACAGTGCATCCGAACTTCCCCGCCGACGAAGGAGACGTCAAATACCATCAGGGTGCCTACGGTTCGCGTGAAATCGGTGGCCGTGAAATCAAGCTGACGCTGTCGCCTAACCCCAGCCACCTGGAATTCGTTGACCCCGTGGTTGAAGGCATGGCGCGCGCCAAACAAGATGCAATGCAGATTTCACGCGAAGAAGCGCGTGCCCGCGTGTTACCGGTCTTGATTCACGGCGACGCAGCGTTTGCCGGACAAGGAATTGTGACCGAAACGTTGAACCTGGCCGACCTGAAAGGCTATCGAACCGGCGGCACAATTCATTTCATCATCAATAACCAGATCGGCTTTACGACTTCGCCCACTTCCAGCCGCTCTTCGATTTATTCAACCGACGTCGCCAAGATGACGCAATTGCCGATCTTTCACGTCAACGCCGACGACGTCGAAGCCGCTTGGCGAGTGCTGGAAATCGGGCTCGACTTCCGGCAGAAATTCAACAAGGACGTGGTGATTGATTTGATCGGGTTCCGCCGCCACGGCCACAACGAAGGCGACGAACCCAGCTACACCCAGCCGTTGATGTATCAACGCGTCAAAGAGCATCCCGGCGTGCGGGAGCTTTATACGCAGCAACTGATCCGCGAAGGTACGTTGACCCGCGAAGAAGTTGACCAGATGATCGAAACCGTTTGGCGCGGTTACGAAACCACGCTGGCAGCGGCAAAAGAAATTGTCGCGAAAAAGAAACCCATGATCGCACCGCCGGAAATGAAGCCGGATATGGACGGTTCGACGGTGCTGGAAACCGGCGTTGCACGCGAAGCGCTGGACGAAGTTTCGCGAACGATGAGCGTCGTTCCGCAAGGCTTCACGATCAATCCCAAAATGGTCACTCAAATGTCGCGACGCGCCAAAATGGGTAGCGGCGAAATTGCGATTGACTGGGGATTTGCCGAAGGCTTGGCGTTTGGCTCACTGATTCTGGAAAACACTTCGGTGCGATTGTCGGGTCAGGACTGTGGTCGCGGAACGTTTAGCCAGCGCCACGCAATTCTGTACGACACCCAAACCGGTGAATCATGGACTCCGCTGGAAGCGCTGCAAAAGAACGGCGTGAAGTTTGAAGTTTTCGACAGCTCTTTATCTGAAGCAGGCGTGCTGGGTTACGAATACGGGTATTCGGTGATTTCGCGCGATGGGTTGACGATTTGGGAAGCGCAGTTCGGCGACTTTTCTAACGGTGCCCAGGTCTTGATTGATCAGTTTATCTCCCCCAGCGAAGACAAATGGAAACAGACTTCACGATTGGTGATGCTGCTGCCGCACGGGTACGAAGGCCAAGGGCCTGAACATTCCAGCGCGCGGCTTGAACGGTATTTGCAGCTTTGCGCCGAAGACAACATGCAGGTTTGCTATCCAACGACTCCTGCGCAGTACTTTCATTTGCTGCGGCGACAAGTCAAACAGGAATTGCGCAAACCGCTGATTGTTATGACGCCGAAAAGCCTGCTCAGATTGCCAGCGGCAGTTTCGACGATTGATCATCTGACCAGCGGAGGCTTCCATCCTGTGATTGGCGATGCTGTAAATGCGGCAAACGTCGAGCGCGTTTTGTTGTGCAGTGGCAAGGTGTATTACGACCTGCTGGCAGAACAGGAAAAGAACAATAGCGGCAAGATCGCTATTTTGCGGTTGGAGCAGTTTTATCCGTTCCCGCTGAGTTTGCTTCAACGCTGGCTATCGTCCTTCAGCCACGCAAAGCAACTGTTCTGGGTGCAGGAAGAACCGCAAAACATGGGCGGTTGGAATTTCATTCGCCCGTGGCTGGAAGGATTGAAACGAACAGGTCAGGAGCTTCGTTACGTTGGCCGCGTCGCCAGCGCCAGCCCGGCCACCGGTTCGTATATGATCCATCAACTGGAACAACAGGCTTTGGTGAAAGAAGCATTGAGCATATAGGTTTCAATGAAACTGCCCAATGGCCATCTGGCGTTTGTAGACATCAGGAAACTTCGAGAGTATTGCCTGAACCCTGACAGTCCACGCGGAAGTAACAAGGCCAGAGTTTTTGTTACTGTTCTTGGAATTACTCAAAACGATGATAAATTCCTGCAACAAGAATTATTGAGGGCGGCAGAAGTAGGCGAGGCTGTATTGGGCGAGGTTGATGAGTATGGTCAGCGTTATACACTTGATTTTGAGGTGATGACTGCAACCGGCTCAGCAACAATCAGAAGCGGCTGGATCATTTTGACAGGCCAAGAGAGTCCACGCCTTACCACTTGTTTCGTGTTGAAGAAAAAAGAAAGGATGGGTTGATGAATCAAGAAAATATCAATTTACTTGATACCGTGGCTCTGATGAACAATCTTCCTGATCGCGGCTTGAAGCGTGGCGAAGTTGGCACTGTTGTCGAAATTCTTACTCCGGATGTTTTCGAAGTCGAATTTTGCAACGATGAAGGCCAAGCATATGCCATGTTTGCCGTGCCTGCGGAGCAGTTAATGCTTTTGCATAACCAAGGCAGGGCTTTGAAGTTGGCAGCTTGATCCGGTCGCAATGCACTTAGAAAATGCGAAGGGCGGCTATTAAGCCGCCCTGAATTTTGTTGCCTGCTATTTACCGATAGCGCGTACGGGACTCGAACCCGTGCTCTCCGCCTTGAGAGGGCGGCGTGTTAACCAGTTACACCAACGCGCCAAAAAGAACTGGCGAGTTTATACACCTCAAACTTGAGCTTGAGCAAGCGCACGCCGCTCGGCTGTGACGCGAATTTACTGACAGGAGTACCCCAACAACGATGGCTTCATCGCTGACAACCGAAATCAAAACGAAACTGATCGCGCTGGTGCGCGACAACTACAATCTGGAACTGGATGACGTTGTTTCCGAAATTCCGCCGAAAACCGCACTCGGCGATCTGGCATTTCCCCTGGCTTTTGATTTGGCCAAACGCATCAAAGCCGCGACCGGTGAAAAGAAAAATCCGCGCGAAATCGCGACCAACCTTGCGGAAGAGTTGAAAGTCATTCCAGGTGTTGCTCGCGTTGAAATTGCAGGCCCAGGTTATCTGAACGTGTTCTTTAACCGCACTGAAATGTTCTCGCAACTCGCCAATCCGCAATCTGCAATTCGCAATCCGCAATCGGGAAAGCTGATTGTTGAACACACTTCAATCAATCCGAACAAAGCTGCGCACATCGGCCACGTTCGGAATTCTGTTCTTGGCGATACGACGGCGCGCATTCTGAAAGCCACGGGCGAGACCGTAGAAATCCATAACTACATTGATAACACTGGTGTGCAGGTCGCCGACGTCGTTGTCGGCTTTATGCATCTGGAAAATAAATCGCTCGCCGAAATCAAAGCCATCGCCGAGCGCCCAGTGCAAAAGCGCGAAGACAACTTCGATTATTACTGCTGGGAACTCTATTCGCGCGTCGGTCAATGGTACGAAGAAGATAAGACGCGGCTGACTGTGCGAGCGCAAACGCTCCATGACATTGAAGAAGGCGATAACGCCACCGCTGAAATCGGCGAATACATTTCGTCGCGCATCGTGGATTGTCATCTGGCGACCATGGCCAGGCTCGACATCAGTTACGATTTGCTGGCGCGTGAAAGCGAGATTCTGCATCTACATTTTTGGGCCCATGCCTTTGAAAAGCTGAAAGCCAGCGGCGTGATCGTTTTCGAAACTGAAGGCCGAAATAAAGGCTGCTGGGTGATGCGAGCAGAGTCTGCCGAGGGAGAGACTGAGGGACAGAGAGACGGAGAGACTGAGTCCGAACACGATGCGGACAAAATCATTGTGCGGTCAAACGGAACAGTAACCTACACCGGCAAAGACATTGCCTATCACTTGTGGAAACTGGGAAAGCTGGGACTGGATTTTCATTACCGCTCGCTTTGCCACGATCACCACGGACGCGAAGTCTGGATTACGACCGGCGACGAAGCCGCTGGCAGCCAATCGCATCCGCCGTTTGGCAACGGCACGGCGTTTTTGAACGTGATTGATGTTGGTCAATCGTATCCGCAAGCCAACGTCAAAAAAGGCGTGATGATGTTGGCGGCTTCCAAAGAAGAATTGGAGCGCGTTGCACGAAGCGCGCATCTGGCATATGAAAAAGTCACGTTAACACCAGCCGCTGCTGTCGAGCTTGGCACCGAACTTTCTGAAGCCGATCAACAGCGCCAGCAAATTGGCATGTCCGGCCGCAAAGGCTTAGGCGTCAAAGCCGACGATTTGATTGATCGCCTGGAAGCCAAGGCGCTGGCCGAAGTTCAATCGCGCAACGCCGACCTGCCCGAAGCGCAGCAGCAAAAAATCGCTCGACAGATTGCCGTCGCGGCGTTGCGATACTTCCTGCTGAAATTTACGCGCACTTCGATTATCGCGTTCGATTTTGAAGAAGCTCTGAAGTTTCGCGGCGAAACCGGCCCGTACTTGCAATATTCGGTTCGCCGGTTGAGCAACATCTTCACGGAACTGGGCCGTCCGGCGGA
>CAZXHW010000153.1:0-12088 GCA_964639915.1 uncultured Heliomicrobium sp. | reverse complement strand
TGAATAACAGTCCCGGCCCGTTGCCATCCTGAATTTCCGAGCTGTAATAGCCAAGCACGTCAATCACCAGATCGGTCGTCGCCACTGTGTAAATCTTGAACTGACCCGATGGCGAAAGCCCCACAGTAAATGGAGAGTTGAGATTGATGCCTGACCGATAATTCCCGCTGGCTGCCAGTGGTCGCATCGCCGCATCTGCCGGAAACAGTGTCAGGAAACCGTTGGCCGATGGAGAAACAGCCGTCGCATTGCCGACCAGCGCTTTCGCTGTCGCTGGAATAGTCACACCATCGCAAGTCGTTGTGCCTTGCTGAGTTGTCTCGGTATCAGCCTGCAATGGCGCTCCGGGCATAAAGCAGCCCGTCGGTTGTCCGGGCCTGGTTTCCAGCAACCGAATCGGTCTGGGCAGCGTATGGAAGTACAATCCCGACACATCAGGCGGCGCGTAATAGCCTGTGATGTCAACCACGACGTCTGCCGTTGAAGAAGCGAAGATGTTGAACGAGCCGCTCATCGCGCCCAAACCTACAGTGAAAACGTTGTTCAGCACATCGCCCGCAATGAAATTGGTGTTGGCGACAGTTGGTTGTGTGGCATCGCTGGGATAAATGGTCAAAGCGCCAGTTGCGCCAGGCAATACAACCGTCACATTGCCGGTGACGGCCTGAGCATTCGCCGGAATGCCGCAAGTTCCCCTGGCAAGTTGCGTCAACGAAGTTCCACCTGTAATCGGCGCTCCGGGAGCAGTACAAGCCGATTGTCCGGTTCGCGTATCCAGCAACCGAACCGGTGCGGCCAACGGATAAAACTGCAATCCATTGTTCGGTGGGCCGCTCAGGGTTAGTGAGTAGTTGCCGGTTTGATTTGGATATGTATTTGCGACAATGATGTAAGTACCGGTCTGGGGCAAAGTAAAGAAGCCAGTGCCCGCTGGAATCCGCGCATTGGTTCCACCGCCACCATCATCGTTTTGTGTAGTGAAATCAAAGTTTGGAAAGCCCAAAAATAGATAAGAATTCAGGTCAGCCGAGTTCATAGAGATGGCGACCTGTTGCCCGGCAGTGCCTGTGAACGTGTAGAAATCTGAAAAAGAGCCATCTTTGAGAAACGTCGAACAATCGCCGGGCAGCAATTGCCCCGTCACCGTCTGGCCAATGTTGATCGCTATTGCAGCAGTAACCAAACACGGGCTTATGACGATGCTGACAGTAAATGCCTGTGTGCTCAGGCAACCGTTCTGATCCTGCACGCTCAAGCTGAAATTCGTCGTGCCGGAGGTGGTCGGCGTGCCGGAAAGTATTCCGCCGGTCGAAAGGCTCAATCCCGCAGGCAGCGAAGACATCATCGCCACGGTGAACATATAAGGCGAAGCTCCGCCTGTCGCCGTCAGTTGCTGATTGTAAACCGCGCCGACTGCGCCAGGCGGCAGGCTGCTGGGGTAGATGACACTAGTTGCGCAATTCCCACCAGTCGGAGCTTCTACCACGCCGATGTGCGTGCTTGCTTCCACAGGACGTGTGACGACATGTTCCTCCTTGGCCGGTGTGCTATCCGGTAGCTTTTTGACACTAGCGGGTGCAGCTTGGCCATTGCGCACTACCGCTTGCGTGCCGAAGTCTTGAACCGGAAGCGGCATTGACACGGTTCGGGTCGGTTCTTGCGCCAATGGTTTGATTGAGCCTCGTTCCGACTGCGCTTGCGCGGACCAACGCTGCATTGAAAGCGCCAATACCAGTCCGGCCAAGACAAGACACGGGATTATGAAATGAAAGGCTTTCCTACTTTTCAGCATGAGCTTTATCTCCTTTAGATCGTGGTGATTTTTTATGTGAACGGTCTCAAAGAACGAGAGAAAGTGGGCGAACTTTCCAATCACGAAGGCAAAACAAGTTCATGTCCTGCCGCTTGGAGGGAAATTTTCGGACAAATGCCGAACTTGTTTTGTTTTGATGGGGATACGGAGGAGCTTGCGGTAACACAGACAAGAGATCAAGCCAATTATCGCCATTGAGAAGTTTTCCACTGGAAAACTCCCGCTGCTAAAGCGAAAGCGGCCAGCAATGAACTTTATTGGTTCATCGCTGGCCGCTTTCGCTTTAGCAGGCCTTGGAACTGGTCGCTGGCCTAGAAGCTGAATTTGCCGGAGAACTGAACTCTTCTGGCGGCATTGTTCACGCTGTCATTGATGCGTCCGAAAATCGTCGAGGTTAAGACGGCTGTCGGAGCAGCAAAGGAAGGCGTGTTGGTCAGGTTTCTGGCGTCCACACGCAAATCAAACCCGATTCTTTCCGTCACCCGAAAACGCTTGCTCAAGGAAGCATCGGTTTGGAAATACTTGGGTTCCAGGAAGAAATTGCGTCCGGTGTTGCCGGTGGAACCCGGGGCAGGTGACGTGAACTTGGCCCGATCCGCAGAGTCAAACCAGAAGTTTCTGCCGCTTTCGACGATCAGGCTTCCCATATCGCGCGTGCAACCGGAACAATCTGCTGTCGAATTCACCACGTTGCTGAACGTCGTCAACCCCGAATACACCGTGAAGGGGCGTCCTGAACTGACCAACAACGTTCCTGCAAGCTGCCATCCGCCGATCGCCAGATCAAGCGCTCTGGGAATGCCGTTGGCGAATTTGCGTCCGTTGCCGAAAGGCAATTCATACAGGTACGTTCCTTGCAACACGTGACGGCGGTCAAAATCCGACCACGTGTAATTCAGTCTGCGGTTGCTGTTATCAAACGGCGTGCTGGAAGCCGATTGAACCGAGCCCGTCGAAACCGTGCTTAAGGACGGATCCCAAGAACGATTGTCCAGAGATTTCGACAACGTGTAAGCGACTTGGAAGGTCAGTCCGGCATTCACGCGGCGGCGCAGGATCAGTTCCAGGCCGTGGTAGTTTGAATAGTCGTTGCTGTCAAAAACGTTCAACCCGCCGGTGAATTGTCCGTACGGTTGCAGCAAAGAGCTAAAGCCGTTCACATCAAGCAATCGTTGGTTCAACTGCGCGTTGGTACAAATTCCAGCGGTGACGTCTGCCGCCACGCAAACCTTCTGCGAAACCCCCAGCGCCAATGCGGCAACGCTGCCTTGCGTCAATGCAGTCGGGTTCAACGCACGGAACCGAGCCGTTCCTCCGTTATTGGAGGCATTGCCCGACAGAATCAGGTTGATCAATGGGCTGTTATAGCTGGCGTTGTTCCGGATGGAGTTGAAGGCATCCAGGAAGCTTTCGTTTTGGCCCGCGACTTTGGCATTGATGTTCACCTGGTTGGCATTGTAACCACCCAATAGATGAACCGCGTGTTTGCCAATGTAGTTCGCTTCAAAAACTGTATTTCTGGCCACTTCCTTCTGGAAGCTCAGTGACCAGGAATGGATTTGCGGAAATTCCAGATTCGGGTCAACGACGTTGATCGAACCTGCGCCAAAGGCGGCTGGCTGACGCAATGCCTCAGGAGTTGATGACGGAGCTAATGCCGAAATAACTGGAGCGACGTTGCGGAACAATCCGCCTCCCTGACCAAACGCCGTGTTCGTGGCTCCGAGCGCATTGCCCGGAATGTTCTGGTAAATCGAAGCTGCGAACAATTGCGTTGCGATACGGTCAGAAGCGATGCGGTAGTTACCACGGATGGAGGTTTTGCCGGATTTGAATGGATCCCAGGCAAACCCGATCGAAGGCAGAACCTTCTTAAAATCGTTCTTGAACAAATCGCCCTGAACCCATTTCAGCGTGTTGCTTGGGGCCGAACCCAACGTGAATGGCTGGTTGGGAACCAGAATCGGGCGTCCGTCGGAACTCGGATTCAGCTTGGCTTCCCAGCGGACGCCTAGGTCCAGAAGCAGATTCGGTTTGATTCTCCAGCTATCCTGTCCGTAAAAATCCAGTTCCGGATATTTCGCCGTGAAGTTCCAGCGAGTGCCCAGCGGAGCAAAAGTGCTTGGGTTATTGGGATCAGAAACAAATGCTTGGGAAACCGTGCCAACACGTCCAAGCTGATTGTTAATCGCATTCTGCAGGCGCGTTAAATCGTTGGCATTGATGCCGGTGTTTCCAGACGCTGGCAAGTTAAATGCCGTGTAGCCAGCCGCGCCGCTGAAGGTGACGGTCGGTTCAAGCCCGGCTCCGGCCACTGACGATCTGTCGTCAATCTGGCGGCCAAAGCGGAAGTTGACGCCCGCTTTGATCACGTGCGGTGAATAATCCAGCGTGACGTTATCAATGTACTGCCAGGTTTGCAGGCGGCGCGCATTGCGAACGAAGTTCGTGTTCGCCGTGGCAATGTCCAGGAAGGCATACGGAATGCTGGGATCTGGCTTTTCCGTATCGAAACTGAAAGCGAATTTATTCAGTCCTAAAATGAATTCGTTGATGAACCGGTTCGTAGGCGACCAGCGGTAATTGATCGCCAGGTTTTTCGGATCGCGGTACGTGTTCACGAAATTCGGTGAATTCGGAAAGATGGGGCGACCGGCATTAGCGGAATCGCCAATACTATTTTGCTCGCCCTGGGCATAACGCACATAAAAGATATTCTTTTCGTTGAGCGAATAATCGAACCGGGTGACCAGGTCGTACTGCTTTTCGTGTTGCGGAGACGCAAAGTTGAATCCCGCCGTGTTCAATCCATCACCCGTATTGAAGTTATTGGGCAGCGGTTGACCGGTGATTTGCGCCAGCAAGGTTTGATCTGGCGTGATGCCCGCAGGATTCGCCGCAATGTTGTAGCTGGCAATGCAAAGCGTGGTCACGGTTGCGCTGCAAGGCGGCAACACAGGAGCGCCGCTGGCGTCTACTGCGGCTGTCGCTGTTCCATTCGGCGCATTCGCTCTGCCGACGACATAACGGAACAACCCGGAACGCAGCGATTGCGTGTAAACCGTTCGCGTCACCAGCGCCGTGTCGTAAGCGCGCAACATTTGCAGGTTGGCGAAATAGAAAAACTTGTCTTTGATGATGGGGCCGCCAACGCTGCCGCCAAAGATGTGCTGTACGAATTGGTCTTTCGGCAAATTGTTGATGTTGCCGGTGTAGCTTTTCGCGTTGAACCGCGGCGTTTGATAAAACTCAAACGCATTGCCGTGAATCTCGTTGGTTCCCTGTCGGGTGATCATCGTGACCTGCGCGCCGCTGCTGCGGCCCAGTTCTGCCGTGAAGCTGCCGGTCACCACCTGGAATTCCTGCAGCGAATCCGGGTTCATACGCAACGGAGTGAAGTTCGATCCGCCTGCGCTGGATTCGTTCACGTCCACACCATCCAGCGTAAAGTTGAACGCACGATCACGCGAACCGTGAACGTTCACTGCGCCGCCGGTATTTCCTCCGGTCACCACGCCCGGCTGAAAGTTCAGCAAATCCAGGGGATTGCGCCCGCGCGTTCCCACAATCGGCAAACTGACCAGCGTTTTCTGGTCAATGGTGCTGCCGATGTTGCCGGAACTGCTGGTCTGCACGGCCTCTGCCGTGGCTTCAACTGAAACGATGGCCGAAACATCGCCTACTTGCATGGCGACGTTGATCGTCGCAGGCTGATTGATTTGCACGACGTTCCCAGCGGACACGATCTTTTTGAACCCTGCTTTTTCGACCGAAACCTTGTAGGTTCCGGGAGTAATCAGGTCAAACGTGTAAGCGCCCGTGCTAGCAGTTTGTGTAGTAAACGAAATGTTGGTTGCTTCGTTCGTCAGGGTCACAGTTGCACCGGAAACCACAGCGCCGGTGGCATCCGTCACTGTTCCCGTAACACGAGAAGTCGTTCCCTGTGCAAGAGCCTGTCCCGCCAGGAGGAGCAACGAAATACAAAGCATTAAAAATGCAGAAACGGTTCGGTTCTTCATCTTCCTAATCCTCGGATTTTGATGTTTGTTTTGATGAAATGTCATTGGAGATAAGATATGTCCGATTCGCTAAAGCAACTCATATTCCATCGCACCATCCAGGCTTAGGGATTATTCCTCGTTCGATATCCACAGATATTTCAACAGTTAACTACAATCTGGAAACGGGCGGATCGAGATTTCCTCTGCCGTTGCAGGCATACAATCCGAAAATCGCAACTTGGCACGAAAAAATGGAGAATTTTGGCTCGCAAACTATGGCTGCGCTTGGAGTTGAAACGGGTCTGCTGTCAGCGAGTTTTACCGGATTTTTTGTAAACCTTCAGTTCCTGATAGCCGCTTTGGGCATCCGGCTCTCGCGTCATTTTCAGCCCCAAAGCGTCTCCGATAACGATTTCCGCTGTGGTGTAAATTTCGCATCCGGCAACCAAGTGACCGCCCAAAGTTTTCCCGTCCCCGTCGGAAATGGAAATGTGCAAGTGCGGCCCATCTGGCGAGAGCGTCCCAACCAGCGAAACGATCTCAAATTTCCCGTCATACTTTGTCGAATCGCTTTTGTCTGCCAATCGCAAAGCGACTTTTTGCAAGCTGCCAACGCAAGTGACAATGAATCCAGCCTGAATGTTTTTGGCTTTGGCAAACCGCTCTAATTCGACACGCAAATCCTGCCCTGGCTTCAATCGCAACACATAAATCCTGGAGCGATCTGTGGAGGCTTCTTCCCAGGTCGGAGCTTCAGCCTTTTGCTGCTTTTTAGATTGGGCGAACGTTGCTTGGCTGGCAGCAAGGCAGAACACTGCAAGGAAGAATATCTTCAAAAGATTTTTCATATGGGTTTGAGTGTTGGCGCAGACAATCCAGCGGCTTGATCGCTGACAGCCTCACCACTTGTAATCGGTTATAGCCGCGCGCTGAGACAACTTGGCAGCAAGTTCACGAGCTTCCAACAAAGGCAAATTGTTGATCTGTGGGCCGCCTCCAGTAAATGCCTGTCCCGCAGTATCCACAGTCAGAGTAGCAACTCCCCACCAGCGATCAAACGGAGTTTGATGAACTTCGACCGCCTGAATTTTGTTGATGGGAACGATGTGCGTTGAACGTCCTAGCCAACCGCGCCGCGTGCGAAAGTATGCTCCGCCGAGCGCGTATCCCAGATGGCGGTAGCTTAACGCCTGGGCAAAGTAAAACAGTGGCACCAGCACCATTGGAAGAATCGCAACCCAACTGCCACGCCAGGCAAACAAGGCAATCGTCAACACCAAACAAAGAACCGCGGCTTCTGTGGTTTCGCGCCGCACAGTCTTTTCCGAAGCGCGACGCCATTCCGAGGTGTCGTCAGCAAAATCGGGAAAAACGCTGGGCAGCAATTCGTCAACGTCTTGTTTGGCGATAATCGGCAACAACACATCGCGCCCCTGATTATCGTCTTTGTCTTCGCGCTGTCTGCCTGAGGTATCAGCCCGCAAGGTCGCCCAGCCAAACAACCGGCGCAATGCTTTCTCTTCAATTTCCAGGACCTGGATCCGCCGCCGAGGCAAACTGCTCGAACGCTTCGTCAGCAATCCGTAACGGCGCTGCAAATCATCGCCTCGGCGGGAAAATGTGAAACCATAAAACAACAGCACAGATCCAATGACGGAAAAGACGATTCCGATGATCGCAATTCCCAGCAGCCCAAGCAGAAAAACGCCAATCGCCGAGGCAACGCCTTGCGTAGCCAAATGCCTGGCTTCGCCAACGATTAGCTTTCCGGTTTTTTCATAGATCGAATTGGGCAACAGGTCATCGGCAAAATTCCAGATTGCTCCGGCCAGCACCATCGCCGAAAGCAAATGATTTGAAGTTAGCCCGGAAATAACCAATTCCTTGATGCCAAGGCGGCGAATCACGACGGATTCAGGAATTGGGGCAACTGGCTCTTCCACTGAAGCTGAATGGCCGACAGACCCTTTTCTCGCAGTGTGCGAAAACACCATCTGGCGAAGTTTTTCCGCTTCGGCGCGCGAAAGCACGGACAAACTGGCTTCGGCTCCGCTGCCGCTGCCGGTTTCCACTTTTGCGTCCACAACGCCCAGCAGCCGATGCAGCGGGCCTTGTTCGATGCTAATTTCCTGTATCCGTTCCAGCGGAATGTTGCGCTGCCGTTTTTCCAGCAAGCCTTCCTGAGTGATCAATTCGCCGTTTTCGATGCGGTACCGGAAGGAAAAATATTTGATGAGCGTAGCGCCAAGACCGATCAGCGTGAAAAACAAAATGGGTATTCCCGCCCATCGATTTCCAAACAGCACCAAAGCTCCGGCAGGAATCAAAGCACGCCCGTATTTGGTCAACCCGATGACCAACGTTAGCGGATGCAGCCGCCCTTCAAAAATCTTATTGCCCTGCCCTATCTGTTCAAGAATTGGCGGCGGGTTGAAATCGTCAAACGGCATCGTCGCCTCCGATCTCGACCAAATGGTCGCGCAACCGCGCTGCTTCCTCGGCTTCAAGACCCGGAATTCTGGTGGTGGCAGCGTGCGTTCCCGCTGTGTGAATGATCAGCGAAGCCAATCCGAAAATCCGTTCCAACGGCCCACGCTCTAAATCCACGTGCTGCAAGCGCGCCAAGGGAATTAACCGCGTATGTTCCACCAGCCGCCCGTGGCGAAGTTCCAGCACCTTTGCGTCAAGCCGCCATCGCCACGAATGGTAATACCGTCGTGGAAACCAGAAACAAAACCACAGGCAAATCGTCGCCAGCATTCCCCAGCCAGCAGCCATCCAGATCCGCGCAGCCGGTGCGGCCAACCCAATGGTGACAGCCACAGCCAGCATGATCAGCAGAAAGATGCCGAACGTAATCAGATATGTCAGTCGCCACAGGTTGACCGTGCGCGGATCAAGCGAATGAAATTCTGCGATGCTCTGCGGCAAATAACCTGAATCTTGAATTTGTTGTTCGGGGTTTTCGACCATAAGAATCTATCGAGCGACTTTCCCAAGCGTTTCATCCAGCCAGCCATTGACGACCGGCACGATGATTTCCAGCGGCGGCGTATGACCAGCGTCGTAAAGCTGCATCCGTTTCGGTTCGCGCAGAAGCTTGAAAGCAGGCTCGACGTTCGTTCGAATCGGATTCACTTCATCGTAGCGGCCATTCAACAACAGTTTCGGCGCGCGAATGTGCGCGGCAAAATTCGGCGGGCTGGCTTCCGCAATCCATCCTACGGCTCCGAGCGGTATGCTGCCAGCAACAAAGACGACCGAACGATAACGCTTTTCGACGGCAGTATAAATCACGCCTTCCTGCGCGCCTTGGCTGTAACCGTAATAAGCCAGTTGATTCAAACTCAAGTCCTTGCGCGTCGCCAAATAATCCAGACCTCGGCCAAGATCAGTTGCGTTGCGAACGACTTCTTCGCGGCGTCTGACCGTAACATATCTTGGCGGCAAGTATCCGGTAGCATGTTCACGTTCCTTGAATCCCTTGAACACGACCGCCCAAACTGCGCGACCGGATTTGATAAACGGCGCAACCTGCATCTCTGTGGATTCCGGCACAGTGTTGAAATTGCCGTACACATCTCCGGCGGGAACAAACTGGATTACCTGGAACGGCGGGCGGGCGCTTTTGGGCAAATACAAATATCCGATGGCGCGCTCATCATTACCGCCCAGATAGCTGATTTTCTCTCGCTTCCAATCAGGAGTTTCAATGGATTCGACAATTTGCGGTTCCAACGGCGAATGGTCGTATCGGTAATGGCTGAGCAAGGATTGAAAAACCGCTTCGCTGGTTGGCTTATAAACCGGAATCTGGCTGGCGGTGTCTATCTTTGCAGAACCTTGATCCCCTTTCGCTTCGGGAACATTCCGCACGCACCGAAAGCCAATGCGATCCGAATTGTGAAATCCCGGAAACGCACCAATGTCCGTGAAGACGTAAAACAAATCTTTCCACGATCCGCCCGCGACGGTGAATCCGTCCGTCACTTCGTTGGCGCACCATTCCGAAACGTTCCCGGCCATCTGGTAACAACCGAACGGGCTGGCTCCGAAGGGAAAACTATTGACCGGCAAAGTTCCGCTGCCGTTGAAATTCGCGTGGCCAACGACGGTTCCGCCAAACTCCATCGCCCCCCAGGGCAACGCATAGCCGGAGTTGTAAATGAACAATCCGTTGCGCGCGGCTTTCTCCCATTGAAAGATGCTCGGCAACTGTTTGCCGCGAAACGCCGCATACGCTGCCGCTTCGTGCCAGGTAATGTCTGTGACGGGATGTTCGGCCTTGCCTTCGGGAAAGTTCTGCCCGGACCAGGAACGCGGCCCAGGCAAACCAGTTCGGTCGCGTAATTCCTTCATGGCTTCGTCAAAGGAAAGCGTCCGGCCATCTTTGGCAAACGGATGCTTCCAGAATTCTGGTTTGAAATACCCGCCCGCCGAAACGAACTCCTTGAATTCGCGGTTCGTGACTTCGTATTTGTCTATGAAGTAATCATCCAGTTCAACGCGCGTTTCGGTTGGGCGAGTGCGGCTGGCCAGTTTGTAGGGTCCACCGGGAATGAACACCATTCGGTCAGGAAGTTTTGCGGCTTCAACAAGTTTGATTTTGAAATCGCTGGGATCATCGGGTGGAACCATCGCGTTTCCGGCCAGCATCAACACACTGGAAATCGTTCGCTCGAACGGTGCAAAGCCTTCCTTTTCCACCGTCATCAAATATTCGCCACGCGCGATAGGAAGTTTTGAAATTGGCGTGGTGCCAATCAATTCGCGTGGAGCAGTATCGTCCGGCGTAAATCGTTTCAGGTACACACGCGCACCCGCCGGTTCTGTCGTGACCGAGATGCTATCTGAAATCGCCGGCATCAATTTCGCCAGCCGGTCATTGTCAGGCAAAAATCTTTTGGCCGATTTTGCTAGGTTGTATGCTTCAAAGTAACGTCCTTCGCCTGCCATTTTTTCCATCAACGGCAATTGATCTTTCTCCCATTTCAGTGCCAGCGCACGCCAATAAACACGACCAGCATAGAAACTCACAAACCCCAGCCCCGCAGCCATCACCAAAAGAGGAATCCAGTTCCGCTGGAGCGCCAAGCGCAAGTCGAAAGCTTTCTTTACCGACCGTCTGCTAAAAACTTGTTGCCGCCCTCTGCTTTTGCTGCGAAGTCGTTCTTCAAAGCTCAGTTCTTCGCGCAGCGATTTCAATCCTGCAAACAAATCGGCGCATTCTTGGTAACGCGCCGAGCGATCTTTCCTCAGCGCACGGCTGACAATCTGTTGCAACTCCGCCGGAACTTCAGGCAGGTTCGCTGACAGCGGCGGCGGTTCGCGTTCCAGCAAAGCCGCAATCGCGTCGGCGGTCGTAGCGCCTTTGAACGGACGGCTGCCAGCCAGCATTTCGTACAGCACCACGCCCAAACTAAAAATGTCCGTCCGCGCATCCAACTCTTCGCCGCGAACCTGTTCCGGCGACATGTACCCGACGGTTCCCATAATCAGCCCTGGATCAGTTTGAATGGATTGCGTCGGCGCAAGGCTGGCGTCTTTCGCGGCTTCACGCTGCGTGATTCTGGCCAAACCGAAATCCAGCACCTTCACGTACCCATCAGGCCGAAGCATGACGTTTTCGGGTTTGATGTCGCGATGAACGATGCCTGCAGCATGCGCAGCCGCAAGCGCACTGGCGATTTGTGCGGCTACGTCCAGAGCTTCGCTGATGCTGAGATTCGATTGCTGCAATCGCTGGCGAAGCGTTTGGCCTTCGACAAATTCCGTGGCAATGAAATGCGCGCCATCGGCTTGGCCAATCTCGTCGGCTTTGACGTCAAGATCGACCTTACGGTCGTGGCGGGCCTGCTGACGCTGGTGGGTTACTCGATCAACAACACCATCATCGACTTCGACCGCGTGCGCGAACTGATGAAGATAGACCGCCAGGCCACCGGCGGCAAAACACCGCTGCGCGACCTGATCAACGCCGCCACCAACCAGATGCTCTCACGCACCTCGATGACCAGCCTGACCACGCTCGTTCCCACGCTGGCCATGCTGTTCTTCGGCGGCGAATTGCTGCGCGGCTTTGCGTTCACCATGACAGTCGGCGTGTTTGTCGGCACCTTCAGCTCGGTGTTTGTGGCAGGCCCCATCCGCCTGCTGTTCGACAAGACCAACACCGGATTTGACGACGAACTCGAGGAAGCCCAGGCCGAACATGAACACGAAAAGGCCGAGGCCGCCGAAGCCGCAGACGAGCCCGACGCCAAGGACTTCGAGG
>CAZXHW010000152.1:8599-12140 GCA_964639915.1 uncultured Heliomicrobium sp. | reverse complement strand
CGGTGATCTTCACGCCGCCGACGGCAAGCGATAATTGTTCAACAGCGACGGTGACGTGTACGCCTGCTTCCGGTTCGAGCTTCGCGCTGGGAACGACGACGGTCAGTTGCGTGGCAACAGATGCGGCGAACAATACGTCTTCGGCTTGCACCTTCACCGTGCAGGTGGTGGATACAACTGCGCCGACACTCGGAGCTTGCCCGACGAACATCACGCAACCACCGACCGCCGGAGCGTGCGGAGCCGTGGTGACCTTTACCAATCCCTCGGCAACGGACAATTGCGGAACGCCAATCGTGACTTGTACGCCTGCTTCGGGAACAAACTTCCCAATTGGAACGACGACTGTCACTTGTTCGGCGAAGGATGCAGCAAACAATCAATCCGCGACGTGCAGCTTCACGGTAACGGTGACGGGCAGCGCGCCGCCGGTGTTGAGTTATAGCAGCCCGCAAATGGCGATTCCCGGTCAATCGTTGGTGATCAATCCAGCAACCGGTCCTAGTGATGATGGCACCGTGGCCAGCATCGTCGTGCAGAGCGTGACGCCTTCGACCGCGCCAGGAACCATCACTGTGAACAGCATGGGTGTGGTGACAGTGCCGAACAATATTCCGGTGGGAAGTTACACCGTAACGATTCGCGCCACCGACAATTGCGGTTCGTTCACCGACGCGACGTTCACGCTGAACGTCGCTTGTATGGCGGTGACGGTTAATCCGCCGACGTTGCCGAATGGTTTTGTCGGGGCTTCCTACAATCAGGCGCTGAGCGCCACAGGAGGAACGCCAAGCTACACGTTCACGTTGAACTCGGGTGCATTCCCGCCCGGATTGAACATCGTCGGGACAAATTTGACGGGCACGCCGACGGCGACCGGCGTGTTCAGCTTCACGATCAAAGCAACCGACAGCAGCGGAAGCTGCTTCGGCACGCGCGCCTATACCGTCGTCATCAGCGGGACGGGCTTGCAGTTTTATCCCTTGGCGCATCCGGTCCGCTTGGTAGATACGCGAATCGGCGCGACTGCCTGCCAGACACCCGGAGCGCCGATTGATCCGGGAAATTCGTTGACCGTTCCTGCGCGCGGAGTTTGCGGTGGGCTGACGATTCCGATGAATGCCGCAGCCGTCACAGGCAATGTCACAACGGTTGGCCCATCCGCTAACGGCTTTCTGACGATCTACCCCAGCAACGCAACACAGCCATCGGCAGCGAATTCCAACTATCAAACGGGACAGACTTTGAACAACGTCTTCACTGTAGGATTGGGTGCATCAGACGGAGCGTTCAAGGTTTTCTCCCTGCAAAAGACAGACGCAATCGTGGACATCACGGGATATTTCGCGCCGCCAGGAGCAGGCGGATTGTTCTTCCATCCGCTGCCCGCGCCGGTTCGATTGCTGGACACCCGCGCAGGGCAGCCGGCTTGTACGATGCCGGGAACGCCGTTGCTGGCTGGGGCGGAAGTGCTGCAACAAGGCAGCGCCATTTGCGGAATTCCCGGTTCAGCAGTTGCGCTGGTTGGCAACGCGATCTCAGTGGGGCCGGCGGCGCAGGGCTTTCTGACGTTGTTTGCATCGAATGAAACGCGTCCTTTAATTGCCAGTGGCAATTACCAGATTGGGCAAACGCTGAATTCGCCATTCACTGTGAAGTTGGCGCCGTCAGGAAATTTCACACTGTACAGCTTGCAGCAAACCGATCTGGTGGTGGACGTGCTGGGGTATTACAGCGCAGAGGCTTCAGATGCGATCGGCACAGGCTTGCTGTTCAGCCCGCTGGCTTCGACTCGCTTGCTGGATACGCGCGCAATGCAGCCTGCCTGCTTTATGCCGGGAGCCGCAATTCCAGCGACGACGGACACAGCGCAAGCAGCGCGTGGGACTTGCGGGATTCCAGCGACGGCGAAAGCCATCGTGGGCCATGCGACGACAGTCGGTCCGGCAGCGCAGGGTTTCCTGACTTTCTGGTCGAGTGATGTGACGCGTCCCAATGCGGTGACGTCGAATTTCGCAGCAGGCGTGAACTTCAATCGCCATTTCACGGTGGGCCTTGGCGTGGATGGAGGATTCAAGATTTATGCACTGACATCCACGCATCTGGTCGTTGATGTCTCCGGCATTCTCGCCCCCTAATACCATTTGATGTTATGCAAAGAGGAGAACATCAAGACTTCCGATGGACTCGCTCGGGCCAATCCCTATCAATTGTTACGCGATCGTCCTGGTCGCGTAACAATTTGCGAAAAAATAACGCCTCACAGCTAGACGGGAAAAGGAGATAACCCCTACACTGCATCAGAGAGGTTTCCTCTCACGACCCATTCGCAAGGGGCAGATCAAATCTGAAAGCGCGCAATTTCCCCAGAATTTATTTCCAAGTTCAATTTTCCTGTCACGATTTTCGCCCGCAGCGTTGAAATCGCCGTGGCGAAAATGTGTACGATTTACAAAAATTACCCGAAGGAAAGGCTGATGCGTTACTCATTGAATATCTTTTCGCAATCTACCCAAAAGCTGTTTCACCAAGTGAAATTGTTTCCACAATACACCAAGGTAATAGCGTTATCGCTGGCCGCCCTGCTGCTTTTCGCAGGGGAGATCGGGTGGCGTCTCGCTTCGACGTCAGCCGCAGGCTCGATCAGCCTGATGACTTCCGGTGTGGCCTACACAGAAAATTTTGACACGCTGGCCAATAGCAGCACTTCAAGCACGGTGCCGAATGGCTGGGATTTCAGCGAGTCGCTTGCGAACGCAAATACAACCTACACGGCCAATAATGGCGCCAGCAATTCCGGAGACACGTACAGCTACGGCGCGACAGCCGCCACAGAGCGGGCCTTTGGCCAATTGCGCAGCGGGAATCTTGCTTCCACCATCGGCGCCAGCTTTACCAACAACACGGGCAGCACGATTACCTCACTTTCCATTGCTTATACGGGAGAACAGTGGCGTTTCGGCGGCACGCACAGTCCGAATGCCGATCGCATAGACTTCCAATACAGCACTGATGCGACAAGCCTGACGACCGGCACCTGGATTGATGTCAACGCGCTCGACTTCAATCCGCCGGTTACTGCTGGCACGGCTGGCGCGCTTGACGGGAACGCTGCCGCCAACCGCACCGCTTTGTCCTCGACAATTTCGTCCCTGAACATCCCTGGCGGCACCGTTTTTTGGATTCGCTGGACGGACGCTGATGCCTCAGGCTCGGACGATGGCCTGGCAGTGGATGATTTTTCGCTGACGCCTAACGGAGGGCCGGTAACGCCAACGCTCAACATCAATGATGTGACCCAGGCAGAAGGAAATCCACCCGGCACAACGACCTTTATGTTCGCCGTCACGCTCACCAGCCCGGCGCTTACAGATGTCACCTTCGACATCGCCACCGCCGATGGCACGGCCCAAGATGGGAATCCGGGCGGAGAAGATAACGATTACGTCGCTCAGACCCTTACCGGTCAAACGATTCCAATGGGATCAACCGGGCCATACAATTTCAGCGTAACGGTCAATCGCGATACGACGACGGAACC
>CAZXHW010000152.1:0-8589 GCA_964639915.1 uncultured Heliomicrobium sp. | reverse complement strand
AAACCTTTTTCGTGAACCTGACAAACGTCACAGGCGCCGCAGCAGGCGACGTGCAGGGTCTTGGCACAATCACAAACGACGATGTTTCGCTGACCAAGATTCATGACATTCAAGGGAATGGCAGCGCCTCGCCTTTTGCGGGCCAAAGCATCATCACGTCGGGCATTGTCACAGGTATTAAGTCTGGCACTTCCGGCGGCTTTTTCATCCAGGAGCCGGACGCAACGGTTGATGCCGATCCGAATACGTCCGAAGGCGTCTTTGTTTTCACAGCCGGAACCATTCCGGCGGCAGCGGTCGTTGGAAATCTTGTTCAAGTCAGCGGCACGGTTCAGGAATTCGTCTTCACTTCCGATCCGAACAGCCCGCCAGTTACGGAAATTTCCGGCACCGTGACAACCAGTTTACTTTCAACCGGAAATCCATTGCCCGCGCCGATCACGCTGACGGTGGCGAACACGACTGCTCCATCGAGCACGTCAAACCCGCTCGACACGCTTGAAGAATTTGAGGGCATGCGCGTTACGGCGCCATCCCTGACCGTTATTGCTCCGACGGACGGAACGATTAACGAACCGAATGCAACTGTCAGCGGCAATGACGTTTTTTACGGCGTCGTCACAGGCGTCGCGCGTCCCTTCCGGGAAGCAGGCGTCAATATCAGCGACCCGCTGACTGCCGGTTCGCCCGCCAATGTTCCACGGTTTGACGAAAATCCGGAGCGCATTCGCGTGGACGGCGATGGACAGCCCGGCACGACTGCGGTTGACGTAGCTGCTGGCACGGTGATTCCCAATGTTACAGGGCCGCTGGATTATCAGTTCCGCGCGTACACGATTTTGCCCGATACAACGTTGGTGCCCGGCACGCAACCTGGTTCGACTCCAGCGCCTGCGCCAAACGCGAATGAACTGACCATCGTCTCCTTTAACATGGAGCGATTCTTCGACACGACGGATGCTCCGGGGATCGGCGATCCCGTGCTGACAACGACAGCTTTCAACAAGCGCCTCGACAAGGCTTCGCGCATCATCCGAACACTCCAGCGCTATCCTGATGTCATTGGCGTTGAGGAAATGGAAAACTTGACGACGTTGCAGGCCGTCGCCGCAAAGGTGAATGCGGATGCGCAGAGTATTGATGGTCTTCCCAATCCCAACTACTTCGCTTACCTGGTTGAAGGCAACGACGTCGGCGGCATTGATGTCGGTTTTCTGGTCAAGCAGTCGCGCGTCACAACCGTTGATGTAACGCAGCTTGAATTGCCCAACTGCGACCACACCACCGGGAGCACTTGTTACAACTACACCGATCCGAACGATGGCTCGATAGACATTCTCAACGACCGGCCACCGCTCGTTTTGCGAGCGACAGCCCCAATCCCAGGCGGCGGCACATTTGCCTTCACCGTGATCGTCAACCATTTGCGCTCGCTCAACGGCATTGATGATGAAACAGTAAGTGGGACCGGAACTGCCGGCGCGCGTGTCCGCGAAAAGCGCCGCAAGCAGGCGGAATTCCTGGCCAACTACATTCAGTCGCGCCAGACCTCAGACCCGAACGAACGCATTATTTCGGTCGGCGATTACAACGCATTTAATGTCAGCGATGGCTATGTGGATGTGATGGGAACAATCAAGGGAACGCCCGCGCCTGCCAATCAGGTGGTGCTGGCGTCTTCAGACCTTGTCAACCCCGATCTGACCAATCTGGTTGACACGATGCTATTAACTTCGGCGCAACGATACTCATACACCTTCGATGGCAACGCGCAGGTGCTTGATCAGGTTTTGGTGAACCAGGCTGCATTCGCTTCCGTCAGCCGCTTCGCGCATGTACGCAACGACGCCGATTTCCCGGTAAAAAATTATGAACTGGCGAACGAGTTGCGCATTTCCGACCACGACCAACCGATCGTTTATTTAACCTTGTCTTCTTGCACGATCACGTGCTCCACGAACGTGACGCAGCCGATTGATCCGAATCAATGCGGAGCTGTCGTGAACTATTCTGCGCCAACAACAAGCGGCACATGCGGTGCCGTTGCCTGTGCGCCTGCCTCTGGCTCGTTTTTCTCTGTTGGCGTCACCACGGTCACGTGTTCCGTCGCCTCCGGGCCAAGTTGCAGCTTCACGGTAACGGTTACAACCGCATCACCGGTCTTGAGCTACAGCAGTCCGCAAACCACGGTTCCAGGCCAATCGCTGTTGGTCAATCCGGCGACCGGGCCGAGCGATAATGACGGCACCGTGGCCAGCATTGTTGTGCAAAGCGTGACGCCTTCGACTGCGCCGGGCACGATCACCGTGAACAGCATGGGCGTTGTGACCGTGCCAAACAATGTTCCAGCGGGCAGTTACACCGTGACGATTCGCGCCACGGACAATTGCGGTGTGTTCACCGATGCCAGTTTCACGCTCAATGTTTCGTGTCTGGCAATCACGGTCAATCCGCCGACGCTGCCGAATGGGTTTGTCGGTACTTCGTACAATCAACCACTGAGTGCGACGGGCGGAACGCCGGGTTACACCTTCACCTTGAATTCGGGCGCGTTCCCGGCCGGGCTGAACATTGTCGGGGCCAGCTTGACCGGCACGCCGACTGCGACAGGCGTGTTCAACTTTTCGATCAAAGCCACAGACAGCGGCGGTATTTGCTTTGGCACGCGCGCTTACACCGTGGTCATCAGCGGCACCGGATTGCAGTTTTATCCGCTGGCGCACCCGATTCGCCTGGTGGATACGCGCGCCGGCGCGAGCGCTTGCCAGGCGCCAGGCACGCCGATTACCGGCGGAACCTCGCTGACGGTTCCGGCACGTGGAACTTGTGACAGCTTGATCATTCCCGCCAACGCCGCCGCCGTGACTGGCAATGTCACGACTGTTGGGCCGGTTGCCGCGGGCTTCCTGACGCTTTACCCCAGCACTGCCACGCAGCCGCAAGCTGCCAACACCAACTATCAAATGGGGCAGACCTTGAATAACGTTTTCACCGTTGGCCTGGGCGCAGCAGACGGCGCGTTCAACGTGTTCAGTTTGAGCACGACGAACGTCGTAGTAGACATCACGGGTTATTTCGCGCCGCCAGGAGCGGGCGGTTTGTTCTTCCATCCGCTGTCTGCGCCCGTGCGACTGCTGGACACACGATCCATGGCAACGGCGTGTACGACGCCTGGAACGCCGATTGGAGCCAACACGGAACTCCTGCAACAAGGCAATGCGATCTGCGGCATTCCGGCAACGGCGTTGGCCTTGGTTGGCAACGCGACGACGGTTGGCCCTGCGGCACAAGGCTTTTTGACCCTGTTCCCGTCAAATGCCACGCGGCCTCTGATCGCCAGCGGGAACTATCAGGCGGGGCAAACGCTGAACGCGCAGTTTACCGTGGGCTTGCAGCAAACCGATCTGGTGATTGATGTGACGGGCTATTACAGCGCGGATGCGTCAGACACGATCGGCATCGGATTGCTGTTCAGCCCGATGACGCCTGCCCGGTTGCTGGATACGCGACCGATGCAAACGGCCTGCTTCACGCCCGGCGTAGCGATTCCGGCAGCGACCGAAACGCCGCAAGCCGCGCGCAACACCTGCACGATTCCGGCAACGGCACAAGCGATTGTCGGCAACGCGACGACCGTCAGCCCGGCAGCCCAGGGCTTCCTGACGTTCTGGCCGAGCAATGCGACGCGACCGAATGCCGCAACCTCGAATTTCACGGCAGGCGTGAACTTCAACCGCCATTTCACGGTGGGCCTGGGAACCGACGGAGCGTTCAAGATTTACGCCCTGACATCAACCCACCTTGTTGTTGATGTTTCCGGCAGCTTCGCTCCGTAAGAAAAGATGGCCGCGAATGCTGTCTTCCCGCTAAACCATTGACAGGAAGACAATGGATCAAATACAAATCGGATTGGTTGACTCAGGATTTTGCTGAGTCAACCAATCCAAAATTTTTCAGTAATTTCGCCAGGAGTACCGGCAATGTTCTTTCATCGCAAAATGGCGCTTGCGCTGTTGCTGCTTGCTTTCTTGACAGGCTGCAACAAGGGACACGCGACCATTGCTTCCACAAATGCTTCCTCGCAATCCGGCACTCCTACGCCGACTCCGCGCAACCCTGCGCCAACAGAATCTCCAAAAATTATCGCTTCAACCCCCACAGGACTTGTCGCTTCGCTTGAAGACGAAACGAAAGATTTGCCTGACGGCAAAATGGCCTGGACGACTTTTTGGAAGCTCTGTTGGGAGGAGTATCCCCAAGCAAAGGAATACGAGCTTGAAACCTTTACCGGCGAAGGTTCCGCGAAAACGCTTCGCCGTCAGCCTGAAACCTGTTTCCGTGTGGAAGTCGCCAAAGGCAAAAACGAAAAATCAAAAGGCTTTTTCAATCGTGAATTGATGCTGGCCAGCATTTCAGGGCAACTCGCGTATCGCGTGCGCGCAGTTCTGCCTGAAAACCGCGTCACACAATGGTCGCCGCTGATGGATGCAAGCAAAGCGGCAACTGCCGAATCAGCCGACACCAAGCCAATTTCTGCTCGTCCGAACAACTCATCCACCAAGCGGTGATGAGCCATAAATCGAGACAATTTAACCACTTGTCTCAAAAATACTCTGGTGCCATTAACCCACAAACAAGAGGACAAAATGTACAAAGTTTTCCCCCAACGTGTTTTATGGCTCAGCTTGCTGAGCATTTGCGCCGGACTGTTGATCGCGCACAGCTTCAATTTCCAATCCCGAGCCGCAGGCAGTCATTTCACCGATCCGACAGCGCAAGTTAGTTCAAAGGCTACACTCGGAGATGAAGTTTTTGTTGGCCCGTTCGCAACCTTGTTGACCGATGCCGGTCACACAATCAGCGTCGGAGCCGAATCGAACATTCAGGATAATGTTACTTTGGAAGCTACCAAAGGCGACATCAAGCTAGGCGAGATGGTGATTCTGGCCCACGGAGCAACCATTAAAGGCGACGCAGAGCTCGGCGAACACGGCCATTGCCCGAATGGTGAAGCGCACTGTGCCAGCTTTGTCGGCTTCAATTCCGAAGTGGATGGCGCAAAGATCGAAATGGACGCGATGGTGACGCATCTGGCTCGTGTTGCGCCGGGCATCACGCTCAAATCCGGCCTGAAAGTTCTGCCAGGCAAAAATGTGGCTACACAAGCCGAAGCCGACGATCCCGCGTTGGGTAAAGTGGCGGAATTGGTGCAGGCTGATCGCGATTTCATGCACGGCGTTATCGAAGTCAACGTTGCGTTTGCCGATACGTATTCGCACATGAGCGCCGGAGAAATTTCCGGCATCAACACAAATCCTTCGACGGCGTTCAATCACGATAAACGGGTTCCGACGTTGAATGGCACGGCGGTTCAAGATGGCAATTTCCGCAACCGGATCGTCGGCGCAGTGCTGTTGTCAAACACGCTTGGTCAATTGGACGACGTGATGGGCTCGCGCTACAGTTTGCGCGCCGACGAAGGTTCTCCCTTCGTGCTGGGGCCGATTTCCTTTATGGGATCAGGGGTGACGTTCCACGCTTTGGAACATACTGCGATTCAGATTAGCGGCAACGGGCGGTTTGAATCCGGCAGTCTGGTTCACGGAGGGCCAAATACTTACAGCAGCAATACCACAGTTGCTGGCTTTGGCTTTCGTTTGGGAGCGAAGTCTGTGTTCTTCAACTCGCGCATTGGTGCGTTGGGGCGTGTCGGGTTCAAAAGCGCCGTGCTTGGTTCCGACCTGGGCACAGCGCAGAATACGCGAATCGGCGATTGCCAGATCATCAACAACGGCCAGAAGGCTGGCGTTGTCGAATGGTGTTATTGATTCGTCCGATTGATAACAACAAACTGGAAACCGATCCACGCCGCAATAGAGACTTGATCTCTGTTGCGGCGAATTTTTTTGGACGACCGCGGCGAAAGCGCCGTTGGAAGTTCGGGGTCTCAAACTCTTCTGTCAGATGGCGTATAATGCCCGCGAAATGTTGCAGGCATTTGACCGTGATCCTTTCTTTGCGAATCTGCAACCCTAACTTGTTGAACAGAAGGAGTCGTCGCTGACCATGAAAAATATCCTGAATGGGCGCAAATTACTGCGTCTTTGTCTAAGTTTGCAGATGCTGGCCATGTTGCTGGTTGCAGTTGCGAATGCCCAAGCGCCTGTCGCGCTGCCTGCTGGCGTAGAGAAAATCACCTCTGTCGAAGGCATTACCGAATACCGGATGAAGAACGGATTGCGCGTGTTGATGTTTCCCGATCAGTCGAAACAGACAATCACGGTAAACATCACATATCTGGTCGGATCGAAACACGAAAATTACGGCGAAACCGGAATGGCGCATTTGCTGGAGCATCTGGTTTTCAAAGGAACGCCAAATCATAAAAACATTCCGGAAGAATTGACTTCGCACGGAACGCGCCCGAACGGTTCCACCTGGTACGACCGCACGAACTATTACGAAACCTTTGCCGCAACAGAAGAAAACCTGAAATGGGCGCTCGACCTGGAATCGGATCGAATGATCAACTCTTTTATCGCCAGAAAAGATTTGGACAGCGAAATGACCGTCGTTCGCAATGAATTCGAAATGGGCGAAAACGATCCTTTCGGAGTTTTGTTGGAACGCGTCTATTCGACGGCTTATTTGTGGCACAACTACGGCAAATCCACGATTGGTTCGCGCGCCGACATTGAAAACGTGCCGATTGATCGTTTGCAGGCTTTTTATCGCCGGTACTATCAACCCGACAACGCAGTGCTGCTGGTAGCCGGAAAGATTGACGAAGCCAAGACGCTGGCCATGGTCGCTGACTACTTCGGCAAACTGCCCAAACCCGACCGCGTGTTGCAGAAAATTTGGACAGACGAACCGACGCAAGATGGCGAACGCAGCGTGATTGTCCGCCGCGTCGGCGATGTGCAACTGGTCGCTTCTGCCTATCACGTGCCTGGCAGTTCGCATGCCGATACGGCGTCGGTCAACGCTCTGCTGCAAATTCTGACGGAACAGCCCGCCGGTCGTTTGCACAAAGCGCTGGTGGAATCCAAAAAAGCGGCAGCGGTGTTTGGCTATCCGATTATTTTCGGCGAACCGAGCTTGTTTATGGTTGGCGCGCAGCTTCGTCAGGAACAATCGCTGGACGAAGCCCGCGACATTATGCTGAAAATCGTCGAAGACCTTGCCAAAAATCCTGTCACCAAAGAAGAAGTCGAACGCGCCAAAACCAATTTGCTGAAAGAAATCGAATTGAAGATGAATTCAGTCGAAGACGTAGGCTTGGAAATGAGCGAATGGATCGGTTATGGCGATTGGCGTTTGCTGTTCATCACGCGTGATCGCATTCGCAAACTGACGCCAGAAGACGTGCAGCGCGTCGCCACGACGTATTTGAAGCAATCGAACCGCACCTTGGGACAGTTCATTCCCACTGCCAAACCCGAACGCGCTGAGGTTCCCGCGAACCCGGATGTTCTGGCTCTGGTCAAGGATTACAAAGGCGATGCCAAAGTTGCCGAAGGCGAAGCGTTTGAGCCGACGCCAGCCAACATCGAATCACGCGCCGTACGTGCCAGCGCAGCCGGAATCAAATACACCTTTGTCACCAAGAAAACTCGCGGCAACACGGTTGTCGCGAACTTGACGCTGCATTTTGGCGACGAAAAAAGTTTGATGAATCGGGACACTGCCGGTGGCATGGCAGGTTCGATGCTAATGCGCGGCACTGCCAAACACACCCGCCAGCAAATCAAAGATGAATTCGACAAGTTGAAAGCACGCGTCGGCGTAGATGGCGGTCCTACTTCTGCTGTGGCCAGCATTGAAACCACGCGCGAAAACTTGCCTGCGGTCATGAAGCTGGTTGCCGAAATCCTGCGTGAACCATCATTCCCGGCGGATGAATTTGAACAGCTCAAACAGGAACAGCTTGCCGAAATCGAAGCGCAGCGCAGTGAGCCGACGCAAATGGCTGTGACCGAAGCGATGCGCCATTTGCGGCCTTACCCCAAAGGCCATGTCAATTATGTTTCGACGCCTGACGAAACCATCGCAGAGCTGAAAGCCTTGACGCTGGATCAAGTGAAGAAGTTTTACGCGGATTTTTATGGCGCTGGTAGCGGCGAGTTAGCTGTTATTGGAGATTTCGACGAAAAGGAAATTGCCAAAGCAACGACGGATTTGTTTGGCGGATGGAAAGGCAAAATGCCTTACGCTCGAATCGAAAACAAATTCACCGATGTCCCGGCGATCAATCGAAATCTGGAAGCTCCGGACAAGGCCAATGCCTTTTTCGTCGCTGGTCAAAATCTGAACCTTCGGGACGACGACCCTGATTTTCCGGCTTTGGTGTTGGGCAATTTCATGCTCGGCGGCGGATTTTTGAATTCGCGTCTGGCTGTTCGCATTCGCCAGAAAGAGGGCTTGAGTTACGGCGTTGGTTCGCAACTGGAAATCGGTTCGCTGGACAAGGCAGGATTCTTTGGAGGGTTTGCGATCTACGCGCCGCAGAATCGCGACAAGCTGGAAGCCGCGTTCAAAGATGAAATTGCCAAAGCTTTGAAAGACGGGTTCACGGCCGAAGAAATT
>CAZXHW010000151.1:3335-12141 GCA_964639915.1 uncultured Heliomicrobium sp. | reverse complement strand
AATAAACAGACGCGGGCCGTGCGCGATGTCGCCACAGGCAAACACATCCGGCGCAGTCGTTTGGTAAGTCTCCGGATCAACCTTGATCAATCCGCGTTCGGTTTCCACGCCGTCCTCAGCGTTGAGAAACGTCAGGTCAGAAGTCTGACCGATGGCGAACATGATCGTGTCGGCTTCAATATCCTCTACAACCGACTCATCAAACTTCGGGTTAAATTTTCCGGCATCGTCAAACACGGAGGCACATTTGACCGTGCGCAGCCCTGTGACATAGCCGTTTTCGTGTAACACTTCGCGTGGGCCGCGCGCAGGATGCAGCTTGACGCCCTCTTCCTCCCCTTCGACGATTTCGATTTCGTCGGCAGGCATTTCGTGACGATCTTCCAAACAAACCAGATGAACTTCTTTATCGCCGCTTAATCGCAAAGCCGAACGCGCCACGTCATAAGCAATTCGTTCGGTGCGCTCCATATCGGATTTGGCATCGGCCATTTCCACGGCTCTGGGTCGGACCGCTGAACGCGCAACGTCAAACGCGACGTTGCCACCACCGATGACAACGATCTTCTTGCCGAGTTCCATCGGCTTACCCTCGTTGAAGGCCTTCAGAAATTCCAAGCCGTCGAACACGCCCGGCGTTTCGCTTCCGGGCAGCGGCAGCTTGCGGCCTTTCGGCAAACCGACACCAAGAAAGATCGCTTTGTAGCCTTCTTCGCGCAGACTTTTGATCGTGAAATCGCGTCCGAGCTTCATATTGCATTTCAGCTCGACGCCCATCGAAAGAATAGCGTTGATTTCAGCTCTGACCAGTTCACGCGGCAAACGATAAATCGGAACGCCAACCATCAACATTCCGCCCGGATCGGAATTGGCTTCAAACACCGTCACTTTGTACCCGAGCCGCGTCAGGTCGTGCGCAACGGTCAAGCCCGAAACGCCTGCTCCAATGACGGCGATGCGTTCAAAATCGCCGCGATTGGGCGAAAGCATTCGTTCATTCGCGCCTGCGTGGTAATGCGTGAAGTTGCCGGATTCGGGTCCGAACTGTTCGTTGACGAATCGTTTTAGCGCGCGAATCGTGATTGGCGAATCCAGGTCGCCACGGCGGCAATTGACTTCACAGGGCGCCCCGCAAACCCGTCCGCAAATCGAAGCAAACGGATTGGTTGCGCGGGCGATCTTGTACGCTTCTTCGTAGCGCCCTTCGGCAATCGCCGTAACGTATCCGCAGGCATTGGTATGCACGGGACAGGCGTCCTGGCATTTGACCATCTTCATCCAGTAATCGGCAGACGATGGATCAGCGAGTTCAAATTGCAAGTTTTCTTGCGGCATAAGTTTTTAGTCTTCGTGAAACTTCCGAAACACAAAGCTGAGCAAGATGATCAGGTAAACCACAATCAGGGCGGCAATCGCGTACATCAACGCCGGAGACGAGTGTGTCGCGGCATTAAACGCGCGGACCAGTGCGCCACGGTCAGCGTGGTTCACTTCACCATTCATAAAAATGATCAGGTAAGTTGCACATCCGCCGATGATGAAGATGTAAGCCACCTTCAAAAACGTGGGAACCTCGGTTCCTTTTCGCTCAGTAATCCAGCCGTCGGCGTATTCCTTGATTTCTTGTTTGTTGTTGTCGCTCATAACCGTCTCCTCAATTCTTCAGATGGTCTTTTTCTGCCGTCGCTTCATCATCTTTCAGCATCCGATACTTGGGGTCTTCGCTCTTCTCGCTCCAGTACCCGTCTTTGATCGAGCGAATGAGGAAAAACAGCGCGCCTGCCGCTAACAGCGTAAAAAAGAAGTAAGCGAAAAAAACGCTTGGATATCCGTAATCTCGCATAGCTTCCTCCTCACTTTTCGTAATCGTTGTCTGGCCGCCAATTCTTGGCGCGACCCAGTGTTTGCAGATAAGCGACCACCGCCTGGAACTCTTCTTCGTTTGCGACGATCCACGGATACGGTGGCATGATCGAACCCGGAACCAAGTCGCGCGGATTACGGAAGTGGGCACGATGCCATTGCTCATCGTACTTTCCGCCTACACGCGACAGGTCCGGGCCGGTGCGTTTGGTTCCGAACAGGTGGGGGCTGTCGTACACAAACTCATCCGGTGTTGAAACCGGCGAATCCACGCCGCGCCAGCCGGAACGTTTTGTGTCAGCCAGCAAGGTGCGGGTTTGTTGCGTATGGCAATACCAGCAGCCTTCGCGCACATACACGGCGCGTCCTCGCAGTTGTTGTTCAGTGTAAGGTTGTAATTTTCCAGTGACACCTTTGCTGGGATCACTGTTGTCGAAAGGTTTCGCCCAGCTCTTATCCACAATCGGCGGAACAACCGTCGTCAGCAACCCGCCAATGAAAAACAAGACAAGAGCAGCGACGACAAAAACCGGGGCGCTGTAATCAGCTTTGCGTAACATAAATTTTCTCCTTCTTGGCGCTTTAGAACCACAGATGAACACAGATCAACCCGGATAAAACAGATTCTTTTGCTTACCGATGTTCCACTGTCTTCATCTGCGCAAATCTGTGCTCATCTGTGGCTCGTTGTTCGTCCAAGGATCGTATGCTTCGATTAAGCGGAAGCCGTGGTCATCTTTCTCGATCCGCTTCCCGAACCGACCATCGTCGCCAGAATGTTGTAAGCGAACGTCACAATGCCGCCGAACATCAATATTCCTGAAAAGAAGCGGACGATCCAAACCGGCTTCAGAGCGATGACAGTGTCAATAAACGGAATCGAAGGATTGTTCCATTGCCATCCCTGCCAGAATCCGCCCAGCCACAGCGTGACGAAAAAGCCTACGCCGCCGATCAGAAACAACCAGAAGCTCCAGTTGGCCAGCGAATCTGAAAACAGGTCGCGGCGGAAGATTCTGGGCACCACGTAATAGCAACCTGCGATGGCGAAAAATGAGAATGCTCCCAGCACAGCCATATGCGCGTGGCCGGGAATCCAGTCTGTTTTGGAAACAATCGCATTGACCGACCGCAGACTATGCATCGGTCCCTGGAAACAGGTCAGCAGGTAAAAGACGACGCCGGTCATCAAAAATTTCAGCGGCACGTTGTCGCGCAGTTGATCCCACTGGCCGCGCATCGTGGCAAAAAAGTTGTAGACAACCGCCCACACAGGAACCAACAGCATCACCGAAAAGACGATGGCGATGGTTTGCAGCCATTGCGAAATCGGCCCGTGCAGCATGTGATGCGCGCCTGTCCACACGTACACGAACGCCAGCGACCAGAATCCAACCATTGAAAGTTTGTGACTGTGCAGCGGGTTATTGGAGGTTTTCGGGATGAAATAGTACGCGATGGCAAGGCCGACCGGGGTAAAGATCAAACCGACGGCGTTGTGAACGTACATCCAGTTCAGGTTTGCCTGATTGACGCCAGTCGCAAACAGCGCGGCAAAATTGCCGGTCAAGTAAACGAACGCCGTCCAGAGAACCGTGCCCAGGCAATACCAAATGGTCACATACATTTGGGTGTATTTTCGGGTAATGACTGTGCCGAACATATTCACGCCAAACATTACCCACGCGATAACGACCAGGACATCCAGCGGCAAGGGCAGTTCGGCGTATTCCCAGCCCTGGTTCCATCCCATAATGGTTGAAACCACTGCGCCGAGAATGATGAAGTTCCAGATCGCTGCCGTGGCAATGCCCAACTTTTCACTCCATAACTTCACGCCGCATAAGCGCGGCACGACGTAATACATCAAGCCCATGTCCGCAGCCAGCAACCAACCAAACAGCATGCCGTTGACGTGCAACGGGCGCAGCCGTCCGTAAGTCAGGTACTGAACGGTTCCCAGCAGCTCCGGCCAAACGAATTTGGCCGCAATCATTAACGCTACGATGCCGACGATAAAAAAATAGGAAATCGAGCTGACGAGAAACAGTTTTGCGGTCGTGTCCTGATGAAGTGATTCGTTATAGCGCGCGGCTTCTGAAACGGGAATTTCGCCCGCGCTTTTCGTAGTTGCTTCGATATACATAACGCCTCCGGTTTGGAGTTTTTTTGAGTTGGAACCCCGCCATCGTTGAGCCACTACCTCCGCCAAGAAGCAAACTCAATCGCCCGGCGGGATTCCAAGCTTGTTACTGCTTATTTTTGTTTTTGTTGAAACTCTTCAAGTAATTGACCAGATCGCCGACATCTTTTTGCGTCAGGCCGTAATCCACCCAGGGCGGCATTGCCGTTCCCTGGACTCCGTACAGAATGGATTCAAAGAAGCGGCGGTCGCTGACGGAATTCAGAAAGTCCGTATTCCTCAAATTGCGCGGGCGCGGCTGCATATCCATGGAATTCGGGCCTTTGCCGTCGGCTTTCTTGCCGTGGCAACCCGTGCAGCGTTGCATAAACAACTGTTCACCACGCTTCAACGAGGCATCGTCCGCTGCAATCGGATTGGTTTCCGGCACTTGCCGGCCTTTGAGCTGGCGCACAGGCTCTTTCACATAATTTTTTCGTATGTGATCCAGCACTCCGCGAATCTGGTCATCGCTCAGCACGTGTCCCCAGGCAGGCATGGACGTTCCGCTGACACCGTTCTTGATCGAATTCATCAACCGCTCGTCTGATTTACTGCTCATAAATCCGGCTTTGGTCAGGTCGCGCGGATACGGGTCAAGGTAAACCGCAATCGGCCCTTTGCCATTGCCCAAATCGCCGTGACAACGCGCGCAAAGCGTAGAGAAAATCCCCGACGGATCGCCAAGCGGTGGCGGCGTTTTCAAGCTCATCAGATAAGCAGCCATCGCCTGGTATTCGGAATCCGGGAAGTTGAACGTGGGCATGATCGAATCCGATACCCGTGAGCGCGGATCGCGGAAATGATCCATCGTCCACTTCTCATCCTTGATCAATCCTTCAAACGAAAGGTCTGGCGCAATGCCGCCATCGCGATTGCCGAGCTTGTGACAGGCCAGGCACGAGCGGTCGTTGATCAGCTTCTCCCCTGTAGTGACCAACGACCCGCTCAGTGCCGGCTCAGCCTTCGGAGTGGTCTCCGCAGTGGCTGTTAGAGGTTGGCTCGGTTTGCCTTTGTTCAAACTTGCCCGGTAACGATCCAGTGAGGTTTCCGAAAAATTGATGCCTCGCCGGCTTTTCAAAAAAACGACCAGCGCTTTGATTTCTTCGTCGTTCAAATTGAATTTGGGCATAAACGACGTGGCGCTGTTGGCGCGTGGTTCGGCAATGGATTCCCACAAATAATCCAGCTTGAATTTCTTGCCTGCTTCGCTCAGTTCCGGTGCAAGAGTTCCCGACGACAGACCTTCAATCTTGTGACAGCCATAACAGTTTTTTTCGAAAAAGAGTTGGCGGCCTTTTGCAACCAAGGGCGTGCTTTTGAAAGTTTCTTCCGTATGGCACTGCGCGCAGTTGGCCTGCATAAAATCTTTATGTTTCAGCTTGGGTTTGAAATCCGCGCGCCAGTTTTGGGTGATGTACCCCAGCATGGGCGACGGCCAGTAATGGTCTTCGCCGTGGGCATCGAAGGTGTCGAGTCCCCTTCCCTGACCATCGTGGCAAACCGTGCAGCCGAAATCTGAAAACTTGTGGCGACGTTCCCATTGGCCGTTCACGAACCGGTCGCCTAATTCTTCGGAAAATGAATGCGAACGCAGCGGCTGGGCATGATCTTTGAAGCGCGGATCGTCATTGCCGATGTGGCAGGTGGTGCAGCGATCAACACGCTTTTCGCCAAACGCCGTAACGATAATTTGCTCGATACGCGGGTTGCGGCCTTCCAATGCAGCGCGTTCAGCGTCGGTTTTGGCCATCGCGCGTGCCTGATCGAAATACGCCGTCTGGTGGCGTTCCCACTTGTGAAAAAACTGGTTGTAGAAGACAAGCCCGTGAACTACCAGAATCACGAAACTCGCAATGGCTAGAGCCAGGCGCATAACTTCCTCTCCAAAAGGATGAAGGCGGAATGATGAAGGATGATACTGATCGCAGCAGGATGTTTTTCATCATTCATCCTTCTGCCTTCATCCTTATTTCTGTTACCAGGGAGAAACAAACTCCCAATTCGGCCCACGGAAAAATGTGCCGATGATGATCAAAGCGATATTGACGATGACGAAGATCAGAAACAGCGTGTTGGCCAGCAATCGCTCTTTCGCAAACCATCGGCCAACGCCTTTTGTGCTTCGGTCCAGGTACGGGACCAGCAACAGAATCAAGACTTCCACGGTTGGAATGCCGACGCCGCCCCAGAATGCCGAGTAACTGACCATTTCCTGCAGGCCCAGGAAGTACCAGGGCGCTTTTGCAGGGTTCGGTGGATGCGCAATGTTGACCGGTTCTTCCAAGGGCGCGTTAAACAACAGCGACACCACCAGAATTCCTGCCACCGTCACGACGAACACGAAAAGTTCCGCCATAAACAGGTTCGGCCAACTGAACACGGATTTTTCCGGAACGTTGCCGACTTTGGTGAAGGGACCGCGAACCAGCCCTTGAATGCCGTAACGTTTCTGTTCGATGCCCGCTCCGTTCATTCCTGCGACGGCGGGCGCAGCTTCGAGCACAGGCGCGGACGCAACATCAAGCTCTTTTGGCCAGTCGCCGAGCGAATCGGCTTTTTCAATTCCGTCTGCTTCTTCTGGCCGTGACAATCCGCCGTCCTTGCGAATGCGCCAGAAGTGAATCGAAACCAGCAAGGTGACCAACAACGGCAGGACGGCGATGTGCAGCACATAAAATCTGAGCAACGCTTCCTGTCCCACGCTGCTGTCGCCGAGTAAAATGAATTGGATGCTTTTTCCAACCACAGGCGCGTAACCTGCGATTGAAGCGCCAACCGTGATCGCCCAAAAGGCCAGTTGATCCCAGGGCAACAGATACCCGGTGAAGCTGGAAAACAGCGTCAACAAAAACAATCCGACTCCGATGACCCAGTTAAACTCGCGCGGCTTTTTGTACGAACCGGTGAAAAACACGCGGCACATATGCAAAAAGACGACGGCCACCATTCCGTGCGCCGCCCATCGGTGCATATTGCGAAGGAAGGTTCCAAAGGCGACCGATCCACGCAGATCGAGCATTCGGTCGTAGGCTTGTTCAGTCGAAGGCACGTAATAAAACATCACCAGGATGCCGCTGATTGTCAGCAGCACGAACAGGAAAAAACTGATCAAGCCCAGCCCCATCGTGTACCAGGGTTTGATCGTGTGCCGATTCACTTTGACCGGATGTATGTGCAGGAAAAAATTCGTGAAGCTGGTTTGCGAGCGTCCCAGATCGGTGCTGGGCAAAGAATTGCGAAACACCGACTGCCAGATGTTCGCTGGCATTTCCTTGAGCGCGCTGAAGTAGCTTTTCTTGGCCATTGTCTTCATCTCAATCGTTTCCGTAGCCCGCCCGTAAGCAAGGGCTCATTAGCGTCAGGCATTGAAATAAGTTCCAGCGTTGATTTCTTCGCCTTTGTCCACTTCCAGCTCGCCATTTGGCGCAAGCGTGACCTTGTACCAGGGCAGCGCCTTTGGCGCGGGGCCACCGGTCACATTGCCATCCTGGTCATAACGCGAACCGTGGCAGGGACAGGCAAAGCCGGTTTCGGAAGCCGAAACAATGCATCCCAGATGCGTGCAAACTGTCGAAATCGCGCACATCTTTTCGCCTTCGCGCACAACGCAGATATTGTGTTCGCCAAGTGTGATGCGGGTTCCTGACGGAAAATCTTCCGGCTTGCCGATGCTGAAGCGATTCGGCTGGCCGTATGTCGCTCGCGGTTTGATGAAAACCAGGTTGGAAAAAATGCTGACGACCGCCGAACCAAACAGCCCAAAGCTGGATAACCAGTTCAGCATGCGGCGGCGTGTGACTTGCCCTTCAGTGGGTTCAGGTTCTGTTGCGGGGACTTTCTTGGCCGTTGCCATTGCTGCGATCCTCCTCGGAAAACGTATGCAGCTCCGCCGTTGAAGATTCCACCAATTCCTCCAAGTCTGACCAAAAGACTTGATACTTGGCGTCTTCAAGATCGCGGAAATAATCTTGTTTGACTGCGAATATAAAAATAAGAAGAGCCCCGATGCCCATTAACAAGCTGGCAATGATTGCGATCCAGGTAAATGCCATGTTTGCGATCTTTGCCCGCGTTAGCAGGCATCGGGTAAAAATAGAGAACAACGCAAGAGAGAACGTCTTCATTTCCCTCGCACATTGCTAGTGCAATCATTGTTCCAAGGAACGGATCGCCGGAAGCTCCTGAAATAAAGGGATTTTGAAAAGGCTATAAAAGAGGAAGGGTAGTAGTTTGAGGAATCCTACACAGGAGAGAAGCTTCGGCTGAGGGATTTTTCGCACGTCCAGCGGACTACTTGATGTTGACGCGCACCACGTTTGATTGTCGGCCATCAACAATCAGCACCAGATCAACTTCGCCGCGACCAATCAGCGCTCTGGGAATTTGCAGGTTGACCTGGTCAAGCCCGGCATAGTCCCCTTGCGCACCGGCAAACAGAACCGGAATCGTCACGCCGCCTAATTTGGCAGTCATATTTTCCAGCGTGCTTCGCAACCGAAAGCCGGTGCCGTAAAGCACCAGAAAAACCTGATCAGAACTGGCTCCCAGATCGGGGCCAAGATCTATCGGGCGTGAAACCACGCGGCCGCCATCAATGCTAAACAATGGCTCGGATTGCGACGCGCCTCCCCTGAAACGCAACGCCTGCCCTGCAGGAACGCCTCTGCCGCTGCCGTCAGCCGTGAAAAGCCCTGGCGCGACTTTGGAAACCTGGATCTGGCAATTAAAGATTTTATCCGTTCCATTGAAAATCATCAC
>CAZXHW010000151.1:0-3325 GCA_964639915.1 uncultured Heliomicrobium sp. | reverse complement strand
AACATTCCGAACGGCGAGCCGGAAGCAGTGATCGCGCGGCAGCAGTTGGAGCATTTCGCCGCGCGGCAGCCGGGCGCGGTGGAGTTGTTTTTGAAGCCGCTGACCAGCGCGCAGTATAAGGATTTCGTGCTGTCCGGCGATTTGAACCTGCTGTTTTACGACTCAACCAACTACTATGCGCGCTCGAGCGGGATTCTGGTGGAGTCGCTGAGCGCGGGCATGCCGGTGATTGTGCCCGCCGGAAGCTGGTAATTGATCTGATTCGGAGAAACAAAAAACAATGGCGAGGGTCGCTCGACGCCGGACTGATCGCGGACTTTCAATGCTGTGCCAACCAGATTCATCGGCAATTGATTTCCGTTCGCGGCTTCCGTTCCGTCAGACATTCCTGCGCCAAAAGCTGTGACAATGGATTCCGGGGCCAATGTGCCTGACACCAGGCTCGCCGCTGACACACTGACGGCAAGTCCTGCCTGGATGATCTCAAACGATTTGCCTGCAATTGTGATTGCTGCGCGGCGAGGCGAAGGATCGATATTCTGCGCGACGGAATAAGCCACAGTTCCATTTCCGCGCGCACCGGGCTCGCTGCTGATTGTGATCCACGACGCGTTATTTTCGACCGTCCATGAACATTCATTACTGGAAGCCGTGACCGTCACTGATCCGCTGCCGCCCATTGCGTCAAACGGCTGGCCCGTCGGTGAAAGCGCGTAGCTGCAAACCTGGCCCAGCGGAACTCTCCATGCGCCTCTTCCCCGCGTGAAAGCGAATAAATGAGCCGTGCCGCCAAAAGAGCTCACCGAAAGCCATTCAACTGGCGCGTGCGAAAAGCCTGTGTTTTCCACCGCCCAGGTCGTGCCTCCATCCGGCGAAGTGTACACACCGATGTCAGTTCCAATGTACAACCGCTGCGGATTGGTCGGATCAACAACGATGCAATTGACCGGAATGTCCGGCAACGTCAAATCAATCGAGTGCCAGTTTTGCCCGCCATTCAATGTTCGATAGACATGCTTGCCGTTAAAATTGGTGTACGTCGCATACGCAATGTCGCGATTCGTCGGATCGAATGCCACCGAAGAAACAGTGGCCGGGCGTGGCCGCAAATCGGCCCAAATCGTGTCGCCGGATGAATTCAGTCCCGTAGTGGTGCGATGAATGTTGCCCTGATCGGTTCCGGCCAGGACAAAGTTTCCATCATCTTGCGCCACTGCGATGGCGGTCACAGTGCCGTTGAGCCGCGCGCTGCCGGGCGTCCAGGTGTCGGCCCCGTTTTTGGTGCGCCAAAGCTGCGACCCGCCGATCCAAAGCCGCGTGGGGTCACTTGGGTCCATGACAAAAGGAACAATGAACCCGAAGCCTTCTCTGTTAATGTTGGTTGTCGCTGGGCGAAAAGACGTTCCGCCGTCGGTTGATTTCATCAGCGAAAGCCCGGTTGTTTCGGCATAAACGATATTCGGATTGATTGGATCAACCGCGGCATATCCGCCATCACCTTCCATCACTTCCCGCCAGCCATTCACGCCAGCGGTATCCGCTCCCATGATCACGCCGTTGTCTTGTGTGCCCCCCAAATATCGCGACCCGTTCGGGAAAGGGGCTCCGTGATAAAACTGCGTCACGGCATACCCGGCATTGAGCGAGCTCCAGGTCACGCCGCTGGAACCGGGCGAACAAGGCGCGCGATTCCCTGTGGCTGTTTGCGCCCGCGCGTTTTCGGTCCGGAAAATTCCACCGTCATTTCCGACAAACATCCGGCGGTTGGAAGTGCCATTGAATTGCGGGTGAAAAACGATGGCGTGCTGGTCTGCGTGAACATATCGGCTGGGCGCTGTTTTGGCTTGGTCCCAAAACGAAGCCATTCCCCAATTGACGCCCCCGTCATCGGAACGGAACAGGTCAATGCCTCCAACCCAGACAATACTTTCATTCAAGGGGTCAACAGCGATGACGTTGTCAAACCATCCCTGTGCATACGTTTGATTGATTCCCCCGCTGGAACGGCACTCCGTCTGATATGCCCAAATCGGATTGGTAAACAGCATCGAATTCAACTTGGACAAACGCCCGTCATTCACTCTCACCCACGATCCGGCTTCGCCACCGGCTGTCGAGCGAAACACTCCGTGCAGAGTATGCGGCGTTCCAGCAGCACCGTTTTCCGAAGAGACCGCGTAAATCACATTCTGGTTTGAAGGCGCAATGGCCAGACTGGTGCGAGCCATTCCTTCTTCGCTGTACACCACTTCCCAGGAACCGAACCCTGCGGCATTGTCATTCCGATAAATCGAGGCTTGGGTACTGCCGGGAATCCTGAAATTGGTCGTCACCCCACAGGCGGCAAAAACAATATCTGTCGTCTGGTCTGTGCGAATTGCCAGATCTGTGCAACCACCGTTGGGTTGTTCGTTGACCACCGGAGTCCACGTCACGCCTCCATTCAACGAGCGCATAATCCCGCTGCGTGTTGCGGCATAAATACGGCTGGAATTGTTCGGGCTGATGACAATGTCATTGACGTAATAAAATTCGGGCGTGCCGGTTCCTTCCAGCCGCCGCCAGGTATTGCCAGCGTCAAAACTGCGAAAGATTCCCGCGCCTCGAGTTGCGTCGGCGTTGTAATAACCTTCGCCGGTTCCGGCATAGATGGTTTCCGGATTGGCCGGATCAAACGCCAGCGAACAAACGGACAGCGTGGGCAGCAAATCACTCAGCGGCTGCCAGTTTTTGCCGCCGTCGGTGGTTTTCCAAACGCCGCCCGCGACTCCTGCCGCATACATCACATCCGGAGTCCGCGGGTTCACCAGCAAGGCTCTAGTGCGACCTCCGATGTTGCCAGGTCCCAGCGAAGTCCATCCCTGCAAAATTGCGGATCGTGGATTGGCAAGGCTGAAGCCGTTTTTCGCGGATTCACGCTGCGACGGCAGCAAGCGATTTTGCAACGTTGAAAACTGCGGCAGGTCGCGAGATTTTTCCAGCGCGTCCAAATAAAGTTCCGGCCGCAGCTCTTTTTCGCCTTCCGGTAAACGGCGCTTGGTTAAATACTCTGCTGCCTCGCCAGGCTGATCATACCGCTTGTGCTCCATCTCCTCGCGCTCCCGCTCCATTTCTTCTTCCCGTTCTCGTTCAAGTTCCGATTCCTCGTCCTTTTCGGACTCCGCACTGCGCTGGCGAGCGACGACTTCGGCAACTTTTTCTTCTTCACTGTTTTTGGGAGTTGAGAGTTGGGAGTTGGGAGTTGGGGTCTTGAGCCTGGGAGCAGCGGGTTGAAAGGGTGAACGGGTAGGTGAAAAAGCACGCAGAAGAACCAGTCCCAGGCAAA
>CAZXHW010000150.1:0-12172 GCA_964639915.1 uncultured Heliomicrobium sp. | reverse complement strand
GGGTTTCACTGCTGTGTCGTCATCCACCATCGCAATGACAGCCAATACGGCACCGCTAATCTTTACTCCGGCTTTAATGGCTGGAAACAGATCGCGTTGCAGGTAAAGACAGTTGAGGATCAGGTCATAACGATTCGATTCGATGACGAACTCGCCAGTTTCCAGATCGGCGACATAGGCATCAACTTGAAGGCCAAGCCCTTTCGCACGTCCAAGCAGGATTTCAATCGCAACTTTGGAAGAATCAACAGCGGTGACTTGCCAGCCGCGTTCAGCCAAATAAAGCGCATGCCGACCAACTCCACAGGCCACATCAAGCGCTCGACCGGGCTTGAGCTTTGCAGCGAATTCCACGACCAGCGGATGAGGTTCGCCGTTCAAATGTTCGCCTTGTTTGTAGCGCTCGTCCCATTTTGTCATTCGCTTAGCTCCCAAATCACAGCCAATTACGGCAATAGCGCCAGCAGCAACTTTTCAAGCAGCAACTGGCGCTATTGAATTCTGATTGCGGATTATCATCGTGCGAGGAGTAAGTTTCCGCAACCACAGCAGTTTATTCAACTGGCTCAGAACCCGCTGGACAGCAACGATACTCCTGAGATTTGTCCAGCAATTCGATCTTTCGTTTCAGCAGTTCGTTTTCCAATCGTTTTCGCTCCAGGTCAAGTTCAATCTCTTTCTGCAGCGAAGGTTCGCAAATGTCGCAATCGTCAAAACAGCCTTTGACGATGACGCCTGCCGTCGGCAAAGAGCTTTTCTGCTCGAAGGAGAAACTGGTTTTCGTCTCGTCGGTAACCTTGCCAGCTACACGATCAATCAATTTGGCTGCGACCAGTCGCTCATCCACCTGCTGCAAGGCTTTTTGCCTAACCGCAGCGGTCAAGGGTTCAGGAACGAAAACGGCTGCCGCCAGCCCAGGCTGGAACGCCAGATTGGTCTGCAAATTTGCGTTTGCCGTCAACACTGTGTCTGCACGTTGATTCGCCAGGACACTGTTCCGTCCAATGGCTTCGACTTCCAGACGATCTTTGGCGGTCGCCAACACTGCATTTGGAATCGCGCTGACGCCGCCGCGCGAAGCGAACGAATTGTTTGTGACTTTGGTATCCGCTGCCGGATCAATCACTCTTCGTTCGATAGATTCGATGGTGAATTTGATCGTTTGCAGCTTGTTGATCTGATAGAAGAAAAACGTCACCGCGTGGCAGCGATTTGGGTTGGAAAATTCACGCGAAGCGGATTCGAAATGATCCTGCGATTCGGTTTCGGTGTGCGTGCGGCTTTGGACCTCGCCGACCGAAACTGAATTCGAAGCGCGAACGGCGATTTCCGAACGGCGATGCGACGATTGCGCGTGCGAAGAAAGCTCTCGCAAAAAATCGCTGCTGGATTCGGCGCTGTACGAACCGCTGACGTCAACCGACGGCCCGGCGAAAAAGCTTTCGATTGCTCCGCTGGTTTCGGCGTGGCCCTGTGCAGAACCTTTTGATTTGTTGGAAGCGCGCGCAGAATCCCGCGAAGACACATCCGACATAAAATCGCTCATACTGGCCATGTACGAGCGTTCTTCCGAAGTCTGTTCGTTGCGGTAACTGACCTTTGATGCGCTGTCGAACGAAAAGCGCGTGCGGCGGTCGGCGGTGAAGAGTTTTACTTTTTCGCCCGGCAATAGCGTAGTCGTGTAAACCACATCGCCTAGCATCAACGGTCCCGGACAACGTTCCAGTCGGGCGTGAATAATTACCTCGACCTGAACATTCTGCCTGCGGTCGCCCGCTGGCACGGTCGTGTTATGAATTTGACGATAATGAAAATCCAGAACATCGCATACCCGATCCGGTTCCAGTGGCGGGCAGCAAGGGATCATTTGTTGATTGTCATGTTTGTCATTGTCATGCATAGCTGATTACTCCTTTTGTTATTTTGAAATTCAAAGGTTGGCTCAATACTCGAGCGTTGAGTTACGGGATGCTGAGAGTCAGCGGACCGCGGCAGACGGTCGCACATGGGTGGAGTTGGGGGGACGCTAAACGATCTTTAGCGATGACGTGCTCAGGGAGGCGTGAGCCGGGTAAACGTAAATGCGCCGGTGTGATCAGGCCAATTCGCAAACTGCTGCTATGGCAGATGGCCTGTGGCGCATTCGGATTTCAAGTTGAATCAAAGAGTTGTTGCCGTTGGCCGACGGCAATCTTTTCTAACTTCTATTCCCACGAAGATTCTTGTTTGGCAATTAGCTGAGTTGTTTTCACTGGAAAACGCGGCGGAGTATAGCCGACAAAAAAACCATTGCAAGACATTTTTGTGTTACCTGTCTCACACCACTCCAACCCCTAGGCCGTCCGCTGCTTCAGGAGCGGCGGACGTCACAACTGGTGCCGCCTGCGGCGGGAATGTAAGAGTTCAGCACGTAATCCATGACCATACGGTCTGCGCTGAACCGCCAACCGAGTGTCCGAATGGCGCGCTTCATCCGGGCAATCCAGTTTCTGGGCAAACCGTCGCGGTCGCGGTTGTAATAGAGCGGGATCACTTCATCGCGAAGCGTTTTGGCCAATGCTTCGCCATCGCGGGAATCGTGAACCTGGATGGAGGTATGCGTTTCGCCCATTCCAATCGCAAAACCATTCAAACCGTCGTACGCTTCCGCCCACCAACCGTCCAGGATCGAAAGATTTAATCCACCATTGAGCACGACTTTTTGCCCGCTGGTTCCGGAAGCTTCCAGTGGACGGCGCGGATTGTTCAGCCATACGTCCACGCCTTGCACCAGATGGCGACCAAGGTTGATGTCGTAATCTTCGATAAACATGATCTTGCCCGCAAAGCGCGGATCACGCATTAACTGAGCGATTTGTTGCAGGACTTGTTTGCCGGGCTGATCGTGCGGATGAGCTTTGCCTGCAAAGACGAATTGAATTGGGCGTTGCGCATCATTCACCAGGCTGGCAAGCGCTTCGATGTCCTGCAAAATCAGATTGGCGCGTTTGTAGGTTGCAAAGCGACGCGCAAAACCTATGGTCAAAGCATCCAGGCTGAGGGATCTTTGCAATTGCTTGACGAATTCCGGCGATTCGCCGCGCTGCTTGGCGTAATGCGCGGCCCGCCGCCGAGCGGTTTCGATCAACTGGACTTTCAATGTCTGATGGGTTTCCCACAACTCGCCATCGTCCACGTTTTCAATGGCTTCCCAAAATCCTGGTTTGCCACAACGAACGCGCCAGTCCGGGCCAAAGTGCCGGTCGTAAACTTGATGCATTTGCGGCGCCAGCCACGTCGGCACGTGAACGCCATTGGTAATGTGCCCAATCGGAACGTCTTGCTCGGCTCTGCCTGGAAACAGTGGCGTCCACATTGCGCGCGACACTTGCCCGTGCAACGACGACACGCCGTTCGCACGACGGCTGAGCTTCAGCGCCAGCACCGTCATGCAAAACTCGTCGTTGTGATTTTCTCGACCAAGCGTCATCAACTGATCGTGGTTCAGCCCCAAGGATTCAGCGAGCGGCCCCAGATGCTCTTCGATCAACTGCGAAGAAAATCGGTCGTGGCCAGCCGGAACCGGCGTATGTGTGGTGAAAACTACCTGTGAAGAGATGCGCCGCATGGCTTCTTCGGCGTTGATGCCCTCCGTCATCATCCGCTGGCGAACCAGTTCCAGACTGGCAAAGGCGCTGTGGCCTTCGTTCAAATGCGCGACACCAGGCGAAATGCCCAGGGCTTTCAGCGCGCGAACGCCGCCGACTCCAAGCAGCAATTCCTGGCGAATGCGAACGCGGTTGTCGCCACCATATAAACGCGCCGTCAGTTCGCGGTCTTCGGGCTGGTTCCCGTCCACGTCAGAATCAAGCAGCAGCAGGGTGATTCTTCCAACAGCGATTTTCCAGACACGCGCGGCAATTGTGCCCGTGCGCGTTTCAATTGTTACGGTAACCGGTTCGCCGCTGGCAGTCAGCGCAGGTTGAATGGGCAGCAAGCGGCCGTCCACTTCGATGTAATCTTCCTGCTGCCAGCCTTCCAGATCCAGCCGCTGTTTGAAATAGCCTTGATCGTAAAACAGCCCGATGCCAACCAGCGGAATTCCCAAATCAGAAGCGCTTTTCAAATGATCGCCGGCCAATATGCCAAGGCCGCCAGAATAGATCGGAATAGATTCGTGCAACCCGAACTCGGCGGAAAAATACGCCACCGGACGCGCCCAAAGCACCCCTGCATGCCGCGCTCCCCAGGTGTGTTTGGAATTCAAATATTCCAGCATTCGCCGGTAGGCGTAATTGATTCGGCTGTGCAGCGCCAATTGCGAAGCGCGCTCTTCCAGCTTATCAATCGGCATTTGTTCCAACAGCGCAATCGGGTTGTACCCTAATTCGCGCCACAAAACCGGGTCGAGTTCCCGGAACAGACTGGTCGTGTCGTCATCCCAACTCCACCACAAATTTTTCGCCAGCATTTGCAAGCGTTGATGCGCGGGAGCAATAAACTGACCCAGCGCACGGGCTTCGCTGACAACAGATGCGACCTGCGTTCCCGCTGTGGTTAACATTCTGACCTCGTCCTGGCCGAAAAGGCGCGGTTCAGAAGTTTGAACAACCAGCACGCCTTGCAACAGACCCCGATCAATCAAAGGAACGCCCAGGAAAGAATGATAGGCATCTTCACCGGCTTCGGGAAAGTATTTGAAACGGGAATGTGTCGTGGCATCTTCAAACACCTGCGGACGCAACTGTTCCGCCACCAAACCAACTAAACCTTCATTCAACCGCATCCGCACACGGCCAATGCCCTCCTGCTTTAACCCGACTGTTGCCGCCAGCACTAGCGTCGAGCGGTCAGGTTCGAGCAAATAAACCGAACACACATCCGTGGCAAACCGCTGCTGAATCAACTTCACAATGTTTGCCAGCGTTTCCGCCGGGTTGCCGCTGTTTGAAACCAGATGGCTGATTTCTTCCAGCGTCCACAGCAAAGAGCCTTCATACGTTGTTGCCGAATCTTCCATGTTCATTTTTTGCCTCTGAAGAGGTTCCTTTTTATCGAATTAGTTGGGTTGATAATTTTCGTGGTTGGGTTTTGAGAGCAAGTTTGACGCCAAATTTCAATCATCACCTAAACCGCCGACAAGGCTTGTAAATTAAAGCATTTGCCAGCACATCCACGGCGCAGCCCATCCTACCATTTACAACAATTCTGTCATCTACCCTTCAAAATTGTCGCACCATAACGTCCCAACGCTGTCAGCGGAAACTGATTTCGGTACTGATGATAGTTGATGTAAAAGTGCCCCGGAAAACCCGTGCCGGTGAATTCAGCTTCGGGCCAACTGCCGTCAGCATTTTGCTTGCTCAGCAAGTATTCAATTCCCTGTTTAACCGAATCGCTTTCGTAATCGCCCGCAGCCATCAACCCCATCAGCGCCCAGGCAGTTTGTGAAGGAGTGCTTGGGCCTTTGCCACGAAGCTCCGGTTTCTTGTACGACTCACAGGTTTCGCCCCAGCCGCCGTCGGCGTTTTGCACACTGCGAAGCCAGGCTGCAGCTTGTTTCACTTGGTCGCAGTTCATATCGAAACCAGTAAACGGCGCAATCGAGCGCAAGCCAACCAGCGCCAGATACGTGCCGTAAACATAATTCACTCCCCAACGCCCCCACCACGAACCGTCTTTTTCCTGAAGGCTGAGCAAGAAGTTGATGGCGCGCTGGACCTCTTCGTCACGATAAAGCTTTTCGTGATGTTTGGCTTGCCAATGGCCGAGCAATTCCAGCACGCGCCCGGTCAGATCGGCGGTCGGTGGATCAATCATCGCTTTTAGATCGCCGTACGGCATCTGGTTCCAAAGATCGTTGGTGTTATCAATGTCGAAAGCCGCCCAACCGCCTGCCTTGCATTGCATGGACATCACCCATTCGGTAGCTGCGCGGCAGGCTTCCAGCTTGTAGCCTTCATCGTCAATCTTCAGTGCCAGCAAAGCCATGATCACCGCCGCCGTATCATCAACATCCGGGTAAAAATCGTTGTAAAACTCGAACGCCCAACCAGCGGGTTTGCCTTTGCGGTTGTAAACAGCCCAATCGCCGTAACGAAAAATCTGTTTGGTCAGCAGCCATTCGCCAGCGGCTTTGATGCGGGGATCGCTAGGCGAAACGCCGGAATCCAGCAGCGCCGTCAAACCAAGCGCCGTGTCCCACGTCGGTGAAATGCACGGTTGCAAGCGCAAATACTGCGGCAACTCGGAATCACTCATTGCACCTTCTTCAATACAAAACCGGTCCAGCGCATCCAGGCCGCGTTTGATGTACGGATGCTCTGCCGAATAGCCCAGCGCGTGAAACATCAAAATCGAATTCAGCATTGCTGGAACGATCCCTGCCCAATCCCCAGAAGTGTCCTGGCGTTCGATTACCCAGCGTTCTGCGGCTTCGATTCCCGCTTGGCGAAACGGGACGATGCCAAGCTGATCCAACAGCTTCAGCGTTTGGTCCGCCGCCAGAAAGAGACTTCCAACAGTCGTCCCATCATTGTTTTTCAACCCTGTGTCGGCCTTTGCCTGGCCGCCTTCGACGAACAACTCTTCGGCATAAATTCCCAAATCGTAAACAGGCCGTTTATCAATTACGACCAGCAGCGGAACCGTCGAAGAGCGCGCCCAGCTCGCCATCGAATACACATTGAATGGAAACCATGCGGGCAAAAACATAAACCACGGCGGCAAGATGGGAATTCCGCTCCACGGATACGCGCCAAACAAAGCCAGGTGCAATTTGGTAAAGACGCGTGCTGTCGTCAGCCCTCCGCGTTCCAGGATGAACCGGCGCGCTTGCTGCATCGGCAATTCAGTTTCGCTATAACCAGCCAGCTTCAGCGCGAAATACGCTTCAATCGTTGTGCTGATTTCTCCGCCATCGCCGTAAAACAACTCCCAGCCTCCGTGCGAACATTGCTGGCGAAGCAGGTAACGCGCCATCTGTTGAATCTGTGCTTCGCGATTTCGGCCATTACTAAAAGCGTTTTGGGGATTGGCGTGAATCAATATGCGATGAAGCATGATGTATTCCGCCGTCAATGTGACGTTGGCTTCCAGTTCCGCCCACCAGAACCCTTCCAGATTTTGCTGTGCAAGCAAATAATCCTGAGCGCGACTGATGGCATTGGCCAAGCGCGGTTGTACGATTTGTTTGATAGCTGTTTGCGGAGTGCTCATCGTGAAACCGGTGGTGGATATGGCGTTGGAGCAGACCTTGGGATTCCAGATCCATTGGGAGGTGTCGCAGACCTTGGAATTCCCGACCCACTTGCTGGCGGTATTGAGCCACTTGTTGGTGGAATTGATCCGCTTGCCGGTGGAATTGCAGATGGCGTGATGTCAGAAGTCCTGAGCATATAATTGACAATTAACGGTGTGTCTTCGCTGAAATTTTTCAATCCGCCGCGAATCCGGTTGGCGCGAAGATAAATATTGATGATGCTGTCGGCAATCGGAGCAAAGGTGGAGCTTTTGGATCTGGCGCCGAAACTTTCGCGCGCTCTGACATCAACCGCTGGTCCAGCCGCAATTTGCGCCTTCAAGGCTTCGACATCCTGCACGTCGCTCTTGGCCAAAAAATCCAATACTTTCAGACCGTGCAAGTAGCCGGAATATCGAACATAGGGATCGGCCGATTTGATGCAGATAACGAAGGCAATGAAGTTGGCTTCGTCTTCGCGGGCAAATCCGCGCTGGTGCGCTTTTGCATGAGCGATGGCAAACGGCAAATCACAATTCAGCAGGTTTTCGTTGTACGTGGCTTCTCCGGTGAAGGGGATATAAACGGCACGGATGTCCAACCAAGTTGCCACCTTGGAAAAGATCAGCGGCTTCGGATTGCCAAATCCTCCCTGGCTGGCCGTACCCAAGGAATTTTCAAGCTGAAAGGAGTTTTCAATCGCCTGTAATAATCCCTGCTGGCCAATCGTCATTACGCTGGTGCCAGTGGCGGCAGCGACTTCACGTGTCGAATAGTTTCGATTGATGCCGTCAACAATCCGCCTGCCAACTTCGATTGCTTCTTGCCGGCCTTCGGCGCGAAGGTCCAGATTCATGCGGTCTTCGATTGGCTGGCGTTGGTAATTCAACCCCCACATCAACAGGAACGCAGCAAACAAAAACGTAAACAGCCACATCAGTTGCAGCACCAACACTTTCAGAACATCCAGCAGACTGGTTTCGCGGCGAAACGCGCGTCCCAGATACCACAGCGTAAAGCCGATGTACCAAAGAACGATGCCAACCAGAAGGATTTCGCCAATTGGTTTCGGAGAGTATTTGTTCACCGCCGACAACCATCGCACCAGATAGTAATAGGCATTCTGGCTGTAAAGTGATTCGACGGTTTCCGGGGCCAGACTGGCCACCGTTTGCACGGCAAACGCCATAATCAGCCAGAATAGCGCGCGCCAGAAAATATATCTGGCTTGTACGTCCTCTACGCTATCGCCTTCTTCGACATCGTAATCATCCTCATCCACCGCCGAAACTTTCGGCGTGACGTTTGGCTTCAGGGGAACAAAAAACCTCATAGTTGAATCCTGGCTATGACCCTAAAATTACGGCGTCCGCTTCGATTTCAATCAGCATCCGATCATCAATTAGCCGCCGCACTTCCACCATCGTTGCGCAAGGTTTGACTTCGCGGAAAAATTCTCCGTGCGCGCGTCCGAACTCTTCCCAGCGAGCAATGTCTGTCACAAACATCCGAGTCCGCACCACGTCTTTCAATTCACCCCCGAGCGCTTTCAGCGCGCGTTCGATGTTTTGAATCACCTGCACGGTTTGTGCGTACGCATCGCCGACGCCAACAATTTCCCCAGACTCATTTGTCGCAGTGGTTCCGGTGACAAAGATTTGATTTCCGATTCGGATCGCGCGCGAATAGCCGACAATCGGCTCCCATTTCGTTCCTGAAAAGTAATGCTGCTTTTCCATCATTTTGGATTGATCAATAAATGCCTTAAAGACCACACAACCATTGTGCAATCGAAGTCAGTTGCTTTTCATCGCTCAGGTTGGCAGCGTTTTCCAAAGCTCCCCCTTCTAACTGTCTCCAGATTTCAGCCGCCATTTTCCTTTCAATCGCCGCGCCGATGAAAAACGTGTGGGGCGAAAAGCCTTTGTCAAAAAACGATTCGCGTATACGTGATAATGCCGTGTAAGCAGTTTTCCAATGCTCATCCGCACCGGCTGGATCAATGCCGCCTTTCAATTCTCCCAACGCCACATAAGATTTCGGCTCGCCGTAAACTGCTGTAGACAAGCCAGATGGGGCGGAATCAAACAAGCACATATCCACGTTATTTTTCAGGAATGGAATGGTGAGATTATAAATGAGTGTGCGTTGTCGTTTACCTTTTCTCCAACTCAAACCGCGCAACGCTAACTCAATATCCGCGTTCTCCGACGGTATTTCCGCCCAACTATTTGTCGCCAAATGGAGCCATTGACAGGAATGTCCACCAAGAGCCAGCGCAGCTAGCAAAGCTCGTGTCAGCTTTCTTTGTGCCAAAACTCCGCCGACGTTTCTCATCGAACCGCCCAATGTGTCGCCGCGCGTCAACAGAAAGCGGTAAATCAGCTCTTCGACAAAAGCCGTCCCAGCAGGTTCGAGAAAGTTTTCAATCAATCCATTGACAGCTTCGGCCTTGTCTTCCGGCAGCAAATGCTTGGGCGCCTTATCTGATACGCCTGCCGCCGTCAACAAAGCTGCTCGAATTTCTTCAATCTTGAGTAAATCGGACGGCCTTTTAGCTTTGGTAGCAGCAGCTTTTAACGCTCGCGCTTGAGCTATAAAAGGTGTCGCTCGCCTGTTCTTTTCCAAAGCCAGTGCGACGAAACCAGAGCGAATGGCTTCGTAGGTTGTAACCAAATCAGCCGCCGAAGCTAAGTGCAGAAAATAGGGAGGACGCTTCGCCATCAAGCCTTCCTCCAGACATAAACGCATTTGCGAAGCGCTTCGCGCCCGTGTTCGCCCATTTGTTGGCTGCTGTTTCCTTTGCCGCCTGGCAAAATCAGTATGTTTTCAACTTCAAAGCCCAGCTTTTCAGCCAGCGCTGAAAGGATCAAATCCACAGAAATGCTGGCTCCGGCATAACGCACATTATCGTTGACCATCAGCAAGCGTGCGCCTTGCTTCAACACACGCGCACATTCGGTAATCACGCAAGCCATTTCATAAAAATACCCCCTCACCATTCGCGGGATTCCCTGATTGTTCAAATTGCCTTGGGCTTTTTGATCTTCAAGGTAGCGCAAGACCGCTTGCAAAAGCTCTTGTTCATCCGCAGCGGCAATTGCGTTTTGCCAGTTTGGGTTGATCGCCAGCAAATCCTTGGCGCGATTTTCGACTGTGCAACTCAACATTTGCTGTCGCAAACTGATCAACTCCTGTTCGCCGATTCCAAGTAGAGCTAATTCCAGTGCGTAAGTTCTAGTGTAGTCATACCGATTGCAATACGGTGGCGAAGTAATAACAACATCAAATTGCTCGGCCTCCAGTTCAGGCATGACTTGCAAACAGGAGCCTGCTTGCAGAAAAACTCCGCCGTGCAACTTAGCAATGGGAAATAAACCTGAAGGCTCTTTTTCGTCTCTCCAATCTCTCAACATTTCGGCCAGCTTGTCAGTAATTGCAGAATCGAAATTGGCGATTGAACCTTTGTCGAACTGCTTAGCGCCTTGCCGCCGATCAGAACGATAGTCCCAACGAAGATATTGCCCGTCTTTGCGCGTGTAGCTGATACTTTCCAATACACATAACAACGCAAACCTTAGCACGGCCTGAGTAGCGTTATCTTCTTTCTGCATAGCCGCCACATACTGCCCTATGGCTTCACTCGTTTGAGGCGGGTAAGCCCCGCGTGTAATTTTCAATTCCGGCAAATGACTGGCAATTTCCTGTCGCCAGGGTTTAACCTCAACCCACTGGCGCAACTTCACAGCCTGTTTTTCAGTGAAGGATTCTTCCAAGAGTTTTCGAGTTAGAATGATTTGCTGGCCAATTGGCAGCAATTCGATTCCTTCGGCTTGCAAGCCTGTGGCACTAGCGACGAACAACGCGGTGCCGCTACCAGCAAATGGGTCAAGCATTTTGCCCGTTGAAATGTTGTAACGGTCAAGCAGCGATTCGATCAACGCGGCAGAAAACGCTTCTTTGTATTTATACCAGCGGTAACCGGAGCGAGTTTTGTTCGCCTGAAAACTGACCAGCGAACGCGATAGCGAGTGATCGAGTCGCAAACGATCTTCGAATCGAAAAAGCAGAGCCTGATCTAACTGATTTATCTCGCCAATGGCTGATGTTGGCGGCAAAGTTGGCTGTAATTTTTTCTCAGCTAAGTCAAACAAAGTTTTTTCTCCATTCTCTTTCAATCAACTCTTATCGGTCGCCGCTTGGCCGCAATCCGGTCAAACAGGCTGACGGGCAAAATCCGCATCAATTTCATAAATGCCGATGCAGCCAGCGGAAATCGAATAACGCGGTCGCCTTGTTCCAGGCGGCGCAGAATCAACTGCGCGGCTTCGTCCGCTTGCATCATAAATGGCATTTTGCCGAAGCTTTCCGTCATCGGTGTCCGCACATACCCCGGTTCGATGGTCACCAGCTTCACGCCTTGCGCTTTCAATTCAACGCGCAAGCCATCGAACAACGTCGAAAGCGCCGCTTTGGTAGCGCAATATCCCGCCGATCCGGGAACCCCTCTATCCCCGGCCAAGCTGGAAATTGCCGCAATGGTTCCGCTCCCTTGCCGCCGCATGACAGGCAGTAATTCTTCCAGGCAATAGGCGACACCAAGCAAATTCGTTTGCAGCAGACGTTCAAGTCCTTCCGCTTTGAAGTTGGAGACGTTCGTTGGCCCGCCAATGCCTGCGGAAAGAATCGCCAGATCAATTCGACCGAAACGGGTTCCGGTTTCGGCAATCGCGTGTTTGACTTGCGCCTGATCGCCGACATCACAGGTCAGCGCAATGGCTTCGCCTCCTTTTTGGCGCACCTCATCGCACAAAGTTTCGAGCAATTCGGTTCGGCGCGCGGCCAAAGCCAGCACATAGTCTTTCGGCGCAAGCTCCTGGGCTAAAGAGTAACCGATTCCGCTGGAAGCTCCGGTGATAAAAACGACTTGTTTCATTTTTGAAGTTAGTTGCG